>JAAXJP010000223.1:488-3706 GCA_012269805.1 Rubrivirga sp. | reverse complement strand
CGGGACGCCGGAGCCGTCGACGTTGGGAAAGAACGTGAGCGTGCCGGTCGTGCCGGCCACGAGGCCGTAGCGCGTGAGCGGGTTCGGCGCCGAGGGCTCCGGCGTCCCGACGGGCAGCTGGATCGTGAACGGGACGAAGCCCTCGCCGAAGGCCACGCCGTCCTCGTCGTCGCGCGGCCCGTCGTTCTGGTTGTCGTCGGGGTCGTTGTCGTCGCCAGTGGCCGTGTTCGAGGCGAGGCCGGTCTCGGCCGCCAGCGCCACGTTGAGGTCCGTCTCCGCGTCGACGTTCTCGCGCCGCTTGACGCGGGCGTGGCCGAGGTGGCGCGCGCCGTCGGCGCGGCTCCGGCCGGTCTAGCCGAACGGCATCCCGGGGACGATCTGGAGCGGGTCCTGATTCGCGTCGCCGAGGTCGAGGCCGGCCACGAGGTGGTCCTCGACCTCGCCGTTCCAGGCGATCCCGCCGACGTCGAGCCCGCCGGGCACGTCGTGGAACCGGAGCCGGAGCGGGCCCGCGCGCCGGCCGCCGCTCGGCACGTCGAAGAGGACCGTGTGCTCGCCCGCGGCCGGGATCGGCTCGGCCACGACGATGTGGTCGTCGTTCGGGACGAACGCCGGCGGGACGAACGTGCCGTCGCCGTCGAAGTCGAACCACGCGTCGAGCACACCCGCGGCGCTCGTCCGAACGGTCAGCTGGCCCCGCCCGCCGTCGCCGAACGAGATGCCGACGAGCCCGTCCTCGTCGTCGATCTGGTCGAGGGCCGGCAGGAAGAGGTCGTCGCCGGAGGCGTCGAGCGTCGGGACCCCGTTGTCCTCGTCGTCGATCTCGACGCCGAGGTGGATCTGGCCCAAGGGGAACACAAAATGGCTCGGCCCCGCCGGCCAGAGCGTGAGGTACGAGTCGCGGGCGTCGCCGAAGTCGAGGTCGAGGTCGAGGTCGGGCGGCGGGCGGTTGTAGAAGTCGAGCCCGTCGATGGCCGTGTCCGCCACCTCCACCTCATGGACGCCCCCGGCCGGGACAGCCGCCCACCCGTCGGGGACCGGCTCCGCGACCGTGTAGGTGCCCGGCGTCTCGGGGAGGCCGAACCGGTAGACCCCACGCTCGGCGAGCGGGTCGACGGCCCCGTCGCCGTCGCCGTCGTAGGGGCCCGTGACGGTCTCGGCGACCACGGCTCCCGTCGCGTCGAGGAGTTGGACCGGGACGCCGTCGACCGGGAGCTCGCCGTCGCTCTGGGCGCCGTCGCCGTCGAGGTCGCGCCACTTCTGGCCGCTGATCGTCGGCGCCTCGGTGACGACGACCGGGAATTCGATCGTGTTGTTCGACGGGTCCGGGTCGAACTCGGCCTGCGACAGCGTAAAGTTCAGGACGCCCTCGCCCGGCGCGACGCCCTGGAGCGTGAACGAGAAGTCGATGGTCTCGTTGGCCGCCATGTCGCCGATCGTGGCCGTGAAGCCGCACCCGCCCTCGTCCCCGGACCGCCTCTCTCCCGTGCACGGGTCGATCACGACTTGCGCGCCCTTCGACGTGACGATAGCCTCGAGGTAGCGGACGAAGATGGTGCCCGTGAGCTCGAGCGACGAGTCGAACACGACCTCGGTGATGGGGACCGGCCCGCCGCCCGTCGTGCTGATGTTCTTGATCCGGCCCTCGTACGACGCGAACTCGAGGGCCGTGAGGAACGCGCCGGGGCTGAAGATCTCGACGTCGGAGTCGCTCCGCGAAGCGTGGAACCGGACGTCCGTGATCTCGAGCGCGAGGTCGCCGCCGCGGTGCCTGAGGAGCGGGGCCGCGTCGGGTACCGAGCTCGCCACGCTCCCTGCGGCGCTCAGAACGAAGGCGGCGACGGCAGCGGCGAGGCGCATGGCTCAGCAGGAAAGCGAACAGGGGACGCGGGTTGAGTGTAAGGGTCCAAGATCTTAGTTCCCAACCGGATGACGCACCCCAGCACCACTTGCTACCGAACGACCACGACGCGGCCGGTCGCGACGGACTCCCCCTCCGGCCCGCTGGCGGCGAGGCGGTAGACGTAGAGGCCCGCTGGGAGCGACGCCACGGGCAACGCGATCTCCTGGTCGCGCCCGGCGGGGACCGACGTCTCGGCTGCCCCCACCTCGCGGCCCAGCGCGTCGTAGAGCGTCAGGCGCACGGTGCTGGCCGACGGCACGTCCAACCGGACGGCGACGCGGCCGGCGGCCGGGTTCGGGGACGCCCCGTGGACCGCGAACGCGACCGGCGGCGTGGCCTCGATCGGCACGATGGACCCGCCCGAGAACGTCACAGCGACAGCCGGCCCCAGCGTGACCGCTTCCCCGTCGCTCGTCGCGACGAGGTGGTAGTACGTCCGCGACTCCCCCTCGTTGAGCGTCGCCACGCCTTCCCCGACGGCCCCCAGTGTCGTCGTGTACGTCGTACCCTCGACGACCTCGCCTGCGTACGTCCGTTCCGTCAACTCGGCGTCGGCGTAGACCCGCCACTGGTACGTGACGTCGTCCCCGTCGACGTCGGTGGCCGCGTCCCACGTGACCGTTAGCGGCGTGGCGGGGTCGCCGTCGAACACGACCTCCACGCCCTCCCCGGGCGCCGTGACCGAGGCGGGCTCGGGGGCGTCGTTGACCGGGGCGACCGTGACCATGGCCGTGGCCTCGCCCGTCCCGCCGCGCCCGTCGGAGACCGTATAAATGAAGCTCGCGGATCCCGTGGCGTCCTCGTCCGGGGTGTAGACGACGTAGCCAAGCGGGAGGAGTTCGACGGTGCCCGAGGCGGGCTGGGTCACGGCCGTGACCTCGAGGGCGTCGCCGTCCGGGTCGACATCCGGCCCCCCGCCCCGCATGGCCCCGCCCAGGTTGGCGTCGAGCAGGTTGAACGTGGCCGGCGCGTCCTCGTCGAGCACGAGCGCGTCGCCGGCGGGCGTGGGCGCGCCGTTTGCGAGCGGCACGTTCTCGATCGCCCCCGTCGCGCCCGTGTTGGCCATAGGCGCAGCCCCGTCGACCTCGACGGCCGTGCCCGTGTCGGTCGCCGCCTGCCCATCGCGGTTGACGGACAGCACGTTGGAGCCGTCGCCGCCGTCGAAGGTCTGGGCCATGCCCGGGAGCCCGACCGTCGCGAACGTGTCGTCGCCGGACGGCCCGCTGCTGAACGAGGCGAACCCGTCGACCCGGAGCGACTCGACGTTGAAGAACGCGAGCTCGAGCTCGCCGTTGTACCGGAGCGTCCGGCCCGG
>JAAXJP010000223.1:0-478 GCA_012269805.1 Rubrivirga sp. | reverse complement strand
CAGGACCTCGAACACGTCGTCGCCCGCGGTGCCCCGGACGATGACCTGGTCGCCGCCGCCGAGGCCGTCGATCTCGATGCGGGCGACGCCGGCCGAGGCGATCTCGTCGAGGTAGAACTCGTCGTCGTCCTCGGACAGCGGGATGCGGACCGTCTCGACGCCCGAAACGGTGACCCCGGAGCAACACTCGGGCGCGAACACGACGAGGTCAAACGAGGGTTCGCCGCGGGGATGGCTGACTCGCCGGTTCCGGTCGAGGAAGTCGCGGAGGGCGTGGAAGAAGGAAGGGGCGGCTCGCCTCTGCCACCGGATGGTGTCGTCGCCCTCGCCCCCCTCCACCACGAGATCGGGGACGTCCCCTGCCTCGAGTTGGACGAAGACCTTGTCGTCGCCGCCCCCCCCGGACACGACGCCACTCTTCGGAGGGATGATGGTGTCGCCGCCCGGCCCTCCCATGAACCGATTGTCGTCCCCCTCC
>JAAXJP010000416.1 GCA_012269805.1 Rubrivirga sp. | reverse complement strand
TGCTCGACCTCGCCGCGCGCGAGTTCACGTTCTTCGGGTTCACGTTCTACCCGACCGACACCTTCCTCCTGCTCCTCGTCGGCATCGCGGCGCTCGTGGCGATCGTCCTCATCAGGGCGCTGTGGGGGCGGGGGTGGGGCGGGGGGGGGTGCCCCCAGACGGTCTACCTCGAGTTCCTGTACCGGCCGGTCGAGCGCCTTATCGAGGGGGCCGAGCACGTCCGCGCCCGGCGCGACGCGGGGCCGTGGACCGCCGACAAGGCGTGGCGGAAGGCCGCCAAGTGGGCGGTCTACCTCGTCGTCTCGGCGTTCCTGGCCCACACGTTCACGGCCTACTTCGTGGGGTGGGACCGGCTCATCACCTGGATGACGGGGCCGCCGACGGAGCACTGGGGCTACTTCGTGCTGGCGGCGCTCACGACCGGGCTCGTCCTGTTCGACTTCGGGGTCTTCCGCGAGCAGATGTGCACCATCGCGTGCCCGTACGCGCGGTTCCAGTCGGTCCTGCTCGACCCCGACTCGCTCATCGTCTCCTACGACCCGACGCGCGGGGAGCCGCGGGCCAAGCGGGGCAAGAAGAAGATCGCCGAGGAGCAGGCCGGCCTCCGGCCGCCGCTCGGTGATTGCATCGACTGCGAGGCCTGCGTGCGGACGTGCCCGACGGGCATCGACATCCGCGACGGGCTCCAGATGGAGTGCGTCGCGTGCACGCAGTGCATCGACGCCTGCGACGCCATCATGGACCGGCTCGACCTGCGGCGCGGGCTCATCCGCTACACGTCGGAGCGCGCGCTCGAGGGCGAGACGACCCGCGTGTTCCGTGGGCGGACGGCCGCGTACGGCCTCCTCCTGGTCGCCGTCGCGACCGTGTTCACCGTCGCCCTCACGACGCGCCACGCCTACGACATCGACGTGATCCGGGCCGTCGGCGAGCCGTACCTCGAGCTGGCCGACGGGCGCGTGGCGAACCGGGTCCGCCTGCGGGTGCGGAACCAGACCGCCGCCGACGCCACGTTCGAGGCCGAGCTGCTGTCGCCGGCCGGCGGGTCGTTCCGCCTCGGCGCCACGCCGCCGGTGGCCGTCGCCAGCCGCGCGATGGCGCGCGTCAACGGCGTGATCACGGTCCCGGGCGAGACGTTCGAGGCCGGCGCCGAACCGTCAGGTCGACGCAGTCAGGCGGAGGCGGTCGTCCGGCTGACGTTCTCGGACGGGACCGTCGAGGAGGCGCCGTTCACGATCCTCGGGCCAAGCCGCTAGCTCGCCATGCCCGCCGACATCGAGACAGACGCGGACGTCCGCGCCCTCGTGGCCGCTTTCTACGAGGGGATCGCGGAGGACCCCGACCTCGGCCCCTTTTTCCAGGAGACCGACTGGGCGGGTCACCTCCCGACGATGGTCGCGTTCTGGTCGTCGGTCGTGTTCCAGACCGGCGCGTACCGGGGGCGCCCGTTCGCCCCACACGCACGGCTCGCCGGTCTGGAGCGGCGGCATTTCGACCGCTGGCTCGACCGATTCCGCCGGACCGTCGACGCCCGGTTCGCCGGCCCGCGAGCGGAGCTCGCTAAGGCGCGGGCCGAGCAGGTCGCCGGTGTGTTCCAGGTCAAGCTGGGCCTCTGGACGGTCGCCTCGGCGTGATGACCGCCGCGGTGTAGGGGCTGCCCCCGCACGCTCCGTGGGATCCCGCCGGCCCCGCGTGTGGGGCAGGGCAGACGCCCGCCCCGCCGGCAGCGGGCGATCCTGGAACGGCAACGTCGGCCCCCCGGGCTCGCCCGACACCGCTCCGGCCCTGACGGGGCGGGCCCAGGGCCGACACCTCTTTTCTACCGCATGACGCCGCCCGACTCCCGCGACCGCCGCCCGCCGCTCGTGCCGCCGCACGTCGCCTGGCCCGCCTTGATCGTCCTCCTCCTGGCGATGAGCATCAGCGCTGCGGTCATCACGGTGTTCGCCGCGCGCTCCGACGGCGGCGTCCGGCTCGTGGAGACGGCGCCCGCGGGCGCCGCGGCAGACACGACGGCCTCCGCCCGATGACGGCGACGGCCTCCCCGCCCGTGCGCGAGGTCGCCACCGAGGCGCCGTGCGTCCATTGCGGCCTCCCCGTCGGTTCGAGGCCGGCGTGGAGCGGGGCCGGCGAGGCGTGCTGCTGCATCGGCTGCGCCGTCGTCCGCGACGCGCTCGCCGAGGCCGGCCTCGACGGGACGTACGACCGGCTCCGCGCCGTCGCGCCGTCGGCCCGGCCTGCGGGGCGCCCGCAGGCGCCCGAGGCCCTCGCGCTCGCCGAGCTCGACCGGCCGGGCTTCGTCGAGGCCGCGCGGCCCCTCCCCGGCGGGCTCCGCGAGATCGACCTCTACGTCGACGGCGTCCACTGCGCGGCCTGCGTGTGGCTCGTCGAGCGGCTCCCGTACGAGGTCGAGGGCGTGCGCGACGCGCGGCTCGACCTCGCGCGGGCCCGGCTGACGGTCGCCTTCGACCCGGCGGCGCGGCTGAGCGAGGCGGCCGAGTGGCTGGCCCGGTTTGGCTACGCCGTTCGCCCGTCCCGGCCCGAGGCCGGCACTGCCAGCGACGCCGAGCGGCGGCTCCTCGTCCGCGCCGGCGTGGCGTGGGCTCTCGCTGGCAACGTGATGCTCGTCGCGTTCGCCCTCTACAGCGGGCTCGAGCGCGGCGGCCTCGCGACGGCCGCGCGGTGGTTCAGCCTCGCCCTCGCGGTCCCAGCCGTCGGCTACGGCGCGGCCCCGTTCTTCCGGCGCGCGTGGGCCTCGCTCCAGCTCGCGTGGCGCGCCCGCGACCTCCGGCGGCTCCACCTCGACACGCCCATCTCGCTCGGCATCGCCGTTGGGTTCGGGCAGAGCGCGTGGGCGACGGTGACCGGGCGCGGCGACGTCTGGTTCGACTCGATCACGGTCCTCATCGCGGCGCTCCTCACCGCGCGCTGGCTCCAGCTCCGCAGCCGCCGCCTCGCGACGGAGGCGAGCGACCGGCTCCTCGCCATCGTCCCCCGCATCGCGCGGCGCGTGAGCGACGCCGGCCGGATCGAGGTGGTCGAGGTCGACGCCCTCCGCCTCGGCGACCTCGTGGAGGTCCCCGCCGGCGAGGTCCTGCCCGTCGACGGCGTCGTGGAGACGGGCGCCAGCCGGATCGACCGGGCGGCGCTGACGGGCGAGGCGCGGCCGGAGCCCGTCGCGGAGGGCGGGCTCGTCGAGGCCGGGACCACCAACCTCAGCGCCCCGCTCCGTCTCTGCGTCCGCGCCGTGGGCGAGGCGACGCGCGTGGGCCGGCTGCTGGCGTGGGTCGAGAAAGGCGAGGTCCGCCGCGCGCCGGTCGTGCTGTGGGCGGACCGCGTGGGCGGCCACTTCGTGCTCGGCGTCCTCGTGCTGGCCGCGCTGACGGCCGCGCTCTGGGCCTGGCTCGACCCGGCGCAGCTCCCGGCCCACCTCACGGCGCTCCTCGTCATCACGTGCCCGTGCGCGCTCGGCATGGCGACGCCGCTCGCGCTCGCCGTCGCGCAGGGCCGCGCCGCCCGCGCCGGCATCTTCGTCAAGTCCGACGAGGCCGTCCAGCGGCTCATCGAGGTCGGCGCGGTCGTGCTCGACAAGACGGGCACGCTCACCGAAGGCCGGATGGAGCTGGCCGCGTGGACCGGCGACGAGGCCGCGCTCGACCTCGCGGCCACGCTCGACGCGCTCGCCACGCACCCCGTCGCCGACGCGCTCGTCCGCGCGCGGGGCGTGGGGCCGGGCCGGGTAACCGACGTCGAGGCCGTCGCCGGCCACGGCATCCGCGGGCGGGTGGAGGGCGTCGCGGTCCTCGTCGGCCGGCCCGGCTGGGTCACGGTCGAGGCCGCGCCGCTCCCGGCGGAGTGGCGGAGCGCGCTCGCGAGCTGGGCCGATGCCGGCCACACGCCCGTCGCCGTCGCCGTCGACGGGCATCCCGCCGCGGCGTTCGCCGTCGGCGACCGGATCCGCGCCGAGGCCGCCGACCTCGTGGGCCGGCTGCGGGCTGAAGGCGTCGAGGTCCACCTCCTCTCCGGCGACCACCCGACGACGGTCGCCTCCGTCGCGCGCACGCTCGGCATCGCGCGCGCGCGCGGGGGCGTCTCGCCCGAGGCCAAGCGCGAGGCCGTCGCCGCGCTCCAGGCCGAGGGCCGGGCCGTGCTGATGGTCGGCGACGGCGTCAACGACGCGGCGGCGCTCCGGCAGGCCGACGTCGGCGCGGCGGTCGGCGGCGGCACGACGGCCGCCCTCGTCGCGGCCGACCTGTTCCTCACGCGCCGGGGCCTCGCCCCGCGCCGCGACGCCCTCGACGGCGCCGACGCCGCGATGCGGACGGTCCGCCGGCTGCTCGCGCTCTCGCTCGGCTACAACGTCGTGGGCGCCGCCGCGGCCGTGGCCGGGCTCGTGACGCCGCTCGTGGCCGCCGCCGCCATGCCGGTCTCGTCGCTGGCCGTCGTCGGGCTCGCGCTCCTCCAACCGTCCTTTGCCTCCGGATCTAGCGGCTCCACCGCCCCCCACGACTCGTGAACGTCCTCTACGTCCTCGTCCCGCTCGCGCTCGGGCTCGCGCTCGTCGGCGTGGCCGCGTTCCGCTGGGCCGTCCGCGACGGCCAGTTCGACGACGTCGACACGCCGGCCCTCCGCGTCCTCCTCGACGACGAGCCGACCGGACGGCGCGACGCGTCGGCATCCCCCTCGACCTCCCGTTCCTGACATGCCCTCCCCCGCTCCGCGCGCGGCCCTCGCCGCCCCGACCCCGCTGGCGCCCGTCGAGGGCGCCGTCGTCCCGCTCGACGCCGCGACGTTCCGCTGGTCGGCCCCGCCCGGCGCCGCGTCGTTCACGCTCCGCGTGGCCGCCGCCGACGCGCCCGACGACCTCCTCCTCGACCTCGCCGACCTTCCGACGACCGAGGCCACGGTCGCCGACGCCCTGCCGGCCGGCCCGTGCCTGTGGTGGGTCCGGACCGGAGACGGCCCGTGGAGCGCGGCGGCCCGCTTCGTCGCCGGCACGTCGGCCGACGTCGAGGTCGCCCAGCGCGAGGCCGCCGACGCCGCTCGCCAGGAGGCCGTCGCCCAGCGCGAGGCGCGACGCCTCGGCGAGCCCGAGCCCGTCGAGGAGCCGCCGGAGCCCGTCTGGCCCCACGCCTCCGGCCCGGCCCTGGAGGGCGCCCCGGACCTCGACTGGTCGGCGGTGCCCGGCTTCGAGGCGCCCCTCCACCGTGACGAGGCGACGACCGAGGCGGAGCCGCCCGCACCCCAAGCC
>JAAXJP010000589.1:649-5291 GCA_012269805.1 Rubrivirga sp. | reverse complement strand
ACCAGAGGAAGGCGAGACGGCCGAGGTCCGCGTGCGGTACGGCTCGCAGGGCGTCGGGACGTGGCGCTACGCGTTCGGCGACACCGACCGCGGCGTCGCGTTCGATGCGACCGGCCGGCCGATGCCGACCGCCAGCGGCGTCCGCACCGCCCGCGACGTCCGCGTGGCCGTCACGACCGACTTCGACGCGATCGACTTCCCCGAGGGCACGCTCTCGCCGACCGCCAAGGAGCGCGTCGACGGCGGGTGGCAGCTCGTGTGGGACCACGGCACGCTCGTGGCCTCGGCCGACGTGGGTGTCGAGATGCCGCAGCGCCTGAACCCCGGACCGTGGGTGTCGCGCGTGACGTTCTTCGCGCCCGTGTCGCTGTTCCTGTTCTTTTTCGGCGTGTTCGTGCTGAGCGTGCTCCGCGGCGTCCGGCTCCACCCGATGCACTACTTCTTCCTCGGCGCGGCGTGCTTCGCGTTCCACCTCCTGCTGGCCTACCTCGTCGACCACGTGTCCGTCCCGACGGCCATGGTCGTCGCGTCGGCCGTGAGCCTGTCCCTCGTGGTGTCGTACGTCCGCCTCGTGGCCGGGCTTCGGTTCGCGCTCGTCGAGGTCGGAGGCGCGCAGCTGGTCTACCTCGTCGCCTTCGCCGGGACGTTCTTCCTGGAGGGGATGACCGGGCTGGCCGTCACGCTCTTGTCCGTCGCGACGCTCTTCGTGGTGATGCAGGCGACGGGCCGGCTCGACTGGGAGGCCGTGCTGGCGCGGCCCGAGAGCGCGGGCCCCGGCGGCAGCGCCCGCCGCGCGACGCCGCCCGCGCAGGCCGTCCCGGCGTAGCCCGGCCCCGCCCGCCTCGGCATCCCCACCGAGGCGGGCGGAGTGCCCTCCTAGCGGTACGCCTCGGGGATCGGCCCGGCGCCGGTCTCCTCGTCCCACGCGATCCCGACGATCCACCAGCGGCCGTCGTGGCGGACGAGCTGGAACGAGTTGATCCCGCGCCCGAGCACCTCGTCGCTGTCCCAGAACCGCTTCTGGTACGTCGAGAAGACCTGCGCGACGTCGCCGTACGCCAAGACCTCCGCGTGGACCTGCTCCTCGGCGAAGCCGCGGTCGCCCTCCCCGCCGACCACCGTGTTCGCGTCGACGAGCTCGATGAAGCTCCCCGGCGTGTGGACAACGAACGGGCCGCCGGTCTGCTCGGTGTTCGGGATGAGCGTGGCCTGCGGGAGGAAGAGCGCGCGGAACCGGGCCCAGTCGTAGTCCTCGCCCGGCGCGCGCTGGATGGCCGCGTAGGCCGCCGCGACCACCGCCTCGGGCGAGCTGAAGTCGGCCGGGCCGGGGAGCGGCTCCGACGGCGTCGCCTCGCCCGAGCCGCCGTAGGCCGCCGGGATCGGGCCCGCCCCGGTCTCCTCGTCCCAGACGAGGCTGACCACCCGCCACGCCCCACTCGGCTGGCGGACGAGTTGGACGCTGTTGATCCCGCGCCCGAGGATCTCCTCCTCGTCCCAGAACCGCTTCTGGTAGGTGCTGAAGACCTGTGCCACGTCGCCGTACCGGTGGACGACCGCGTGCGTCTGCTCTTCGGCGAACCCGCGGTCGGTCGGGCCGCCGACCGTCGTGTACGAGTCGATGATCCGCTCGAACGAGTCGACGGTGTGGACGAAGAACACGCCGCCGGTCTGCTCCTTGTTGGGGATCTGGACGGCCTGCGGGATGAAGAGGGGCCGCTCGCGGTCCCAGTCGTAGGTCTCGCCGGGCGCGCGCTGGATCGAGGCGTAGATGGCCTCGACGACGGCCTCCGGCGAGGCCTCGTCGGCTGAGAGCGCCGTCGACTGGGCGAACGCGGGAAGGGCGAGCAGGACGGCGAGAGCGGGGGAGAGTCGGCGCATGGCTAGTCGGCGTACTTGGTGCGGAGGGCGTCGAGGCGCGCGTCGAGGGCGGCCCGGTCGACCCAGCGGCCCCTCACCATCACGCCGGCGATCTCCGCCAGATTCGCGGCGTCCGCCAACGGGTCGGCGTCGAGGAGGACGAGGTCGGCGCGGTGGCCGGGCGCGACGAGGCCGAACGTGTCCTCGTCGGCGAAGTACTCGCCGACGAGCGCGGTCCCGGAGTGGAGGATCTCGTACGGGCTCATGCCGGCCGACGCCATCCGCGGGAACTCGCGGTGGAGCGAGAACCCCGGCACGCTGAACAGCTGCGGCGCGTCGGTGCCCATGAGGATCCGGACGCCGCCGGCGTGGAGCGCGCGGAGGATCTCGTTGCGCCCCGCGATGAGCCGGCGGGCCGCCTCGGCGTCGTAGTCGGCCCCGGCGCGGATCTGCTCGACGGTCCCGATCCATCCTGCGACCTGCTGGGGCGGGACGTACGCGAGCTCGGGGTAGGCCCGGAGCGTCTCGAGCGAGAGCGCGCCGTAGATCGTCTCCCAGAGCGCCATCGTGGGGACGATCCAGACCCCGGCCGCGCGCGACTGGCGGACGAGCGCGTCGAGGCGGGCGGGGTCGACGGGGCCGGCGCTGGCGTCGAGCGCCTCGGCGTAGCCGTCGACGTGGTCGAACGTCTCCTGGCCCTGGGCGATCGCGTGCTCCAGCCCGACGGCCGCCGGGACGTGCCCGCCGAACCGGATGCCGAGCGCGTTCGCCGTCTCGGCCATCGCGTCGTACTCGGGCCGCGTCAGGCCGGGGTGGACCTTCAGGAGGTCCCAGCCCTCCTCCACCTGGCGGCGAACCATCGCCTCGGCCTGCTCGGGCGACGAGACGCTGTTGCCGTTGAAGCTCGGGCCGGCGAGGTAGAGCGTCGGGCTGAGGAGCTCGCCGGTGTTCGCGCGGCGCTTCAGGTCGAGCTGGCCCTCGGCCCCGAGCATCCCGCGGACCGTCGTGATGCCCTGCGAGAGGTAGAGGAAGAGGGTCTCCTCGGTGAGTTCGGCCGGCGCGCTCGGCGGCGGGACGTGCCCGTGCATCTCGGCCAGCCCCGGCACGAGCCACCGTCCGCGCCCGTCGACGCGCGTCGCGCCGTCCGGCACGACGACGCTCCCGTCCGGCCCGACGGCCTCGATCCGGTCGCCGCGGACCACGACGGTGTGACCGGGCAGCACCCGCTCCCGGTCCATCGGGACGACGGTGACGCCCTCGAAGGCGACGGCGGCCGCGTCCTGGGCGCACGCGGGCGCGACGACGACGGCGAGGAGGAGGACGAAAAGAGAGAGGCAGCGAGTCATGGGTGGGGGCGCGGAGACCGCATGTTAAAAAAATCGCGCTCCCCCGATCGTCCGCCTGGTTCTCCCTCGGGTGTTCCACGAACGGGACCCCCGGCCGGACCGCGGCGCGCGCCCTCTCGTTGGTGCGCTCCCCTCCCCTCTCTGTCCGTGGACTGGCTCGACCTCCTCCAGTGGCCCGCCTTCGCCGTCACCGTCGCCGCCGGCTGGCTCGTCGCCTCCGACCGCCAGCACTGGCGGCTTGTGGGTTTTGTCCTGTTCCTCGTCTCGAACGTGCTCTGGGTGGCCTGGGGCTGGCACGCCGCCGCGTGGGCGCTCGTCGCGCTCCAGGGCTTCCTCGTCATCACAAACCTCCGCGGCGTCGCCGACAACCGAGAGTAGCGAGGTCGGCGATGCCAACCGAGAGTAGCGAGGTCGGCGACGCCAATCGGGGAGTTGGGGCGGCCGAGCCCCGCCCACCTCGGCAGTTTCCCGGGCGGGCTCCCCGAGGCGGGCCCGGTCAGGGCGCCAGCCGCTCGGTCCACCAGCCGTCGCCGTCGCGGCGGTAGACGTGGCGGTCGTGGAGCCGGCTCGGCCGGCCCTGCCAGAACTCGACGGCGTCCGGGACCACGCGGAAGCCGCCCCAGAAGCCGGGTCGCGGGACCTCCTCGCCGGTGTTCTCCGCCTCGATCTCCGCGAGCAGCGCCTCCAGCGTCTCGCGGTCCGGCACGGGCCGGCTCTGCGGGCTCGCCCACGCGCCCAGGCGGGAGCCCCGCGGCCGGCTGGCGAAGTAGGCGTCGGCGGTCGCGCCCTCGACCCGCTCGGCGCGGCCCTCGACCCGGACCTGCCGCTCGAGCTCGGGCCACCACCAGACGAGCGCCGCGCGCGGGTTGGCGCTCAGCTCCAGGCCCTTCCGGCTCTCGTAGTTGGTGTAGAAGCAGAACCCGTGGTCGACGCCCTTGAGGAGGACGACCCGGGCGGAGGGCACGCCGGCGGCGGAGGCCGTCGCGAGCGTCATGGCGTTGGGCTCGCGCGTGCCCGCGTCCTGCGCCTCCGCGAACCACGCGGCAAACTGGTCGAACGGGCTGGGGGCGAGGTCGGCGGCGTCGAGGGCGTCGCGCTCGTACGACTCGCGGAGGTCAGCGACGGAGGGCGGCTCGGGCATGGGAACGGGCAAGGTCCGGGGCCATGCTAGGACGACCCGCGCCCGCCCCGGTTCGACGCCCGACCTCTTACCGTCCGCTGCTCCCGCCCGCCTCGGTGACGTGGAGGGCCACCTCACGACGTGGCACCGGTTCGTGCCGCTCGGGCTGGCGCCGGTCGAGCTCGGCCTGTCGGTCGTGGGCGCGGCCACGCTCCGGATGGGCCGCGGCGAGCCGTTCGTGCTCTACGGCACCGCCGCGCTGTGCGTCGTCTGCGTGGGGCTGTGCCTGTTCGGCGAGGCCGTCAAGCCCCGCGCGCTA
>JAAXJP010000589.1:0-639 GCA_012269805.1 Rubrivirga sp. | reverse complement strand
GGCACAGCCCCACGCAGACGACGCGGACTGCAGGGACGCGACGGACTGACGGATCCGCCCGGCGGCCCTCCGCCCCTCCTCGACGGCGAGGTGGACGCGGCCCTTCCCGGCCGTGAAGTCGCCCGCGAAGAAGAGGCCGTGCTCGGCCGCCCCCTCCAGCACGTCCGTGTCGGCCGCGCCATTGGGGAGTGAGTACCGCCAGCGTTGGGTGTCGGTCCAGAGCGGAGCGGGGAGCGGGCCCCACAGCCTCTCGACCGCCTCCGCGGCGGCGCGGACCACCTCGGCGCGGTCGTCGTCGTAGTGGGCCTCGGTCCAGGCCGGCGCCATCTGCGCGATGAGGAGCGAGGCGCCGACGGGCGCCCGGTTGGGCTTGTCGCTCTCGACGGCGAGCCAGGCCACGTCGTGCCCGCCGCCGCTGTGGTCGCCGGCCGCGTTGACGAGCGCGTAGACATCGGCCGGCCGGTCGATCTCGGTGTCGAAGGCCCACACGACGGTGAACTGGCTGCGGTAGTCGGCGCCACCGAGCGCGTCGATCAGCGCCGTCCCGTCGGCGTCTCCGAGGTCGCTGGCGCGGAGGAGGTCGGCGGTCTGGGGCGCGGGCGGCGTCAGGAGGACGGCGTCGAACCGAAGGTCGGCGTC
>JAAXJP010000619.1 GCA_012269805.1 Rubrivirga sp. | reverse complement strand
ATCTCCGGCAACGGGTCCTGGGGCGTCGCCCTCCAGCGCGGGGCCTCAGGCAACCGTGTCGAGGGCAACTACATCGGGACTGACGCCTCGGGGACGGCCCCCCTGCCCAATCTCTCCGACGGAATCCGCATCGACGCGGAGGGCACCGGCAACGTCGTCGGGGGGGCCGACCCCGCCGCGCGCAACGTCATCTCCGGCAACGAGGACGACGGCGTGGAGATCGACGGCGCCGACGCGGAAGGCAACGTCGTCCAGGGCAACTACATCGGTGTCGACGTCACCGGTACAGCGGCTCTGGGCAACCTGTCCGCTGGGGTCTACGTGGACGGCGCCTCCGGCAGTGCGATCGGAGGGGCGGGCGACGGCGAGGGCAACCTGATCTCCGCGAACGGCCTCGACGGAATCACCATCACCGACGGGGCCACCGGCACGCGGGTGCACGGGAACTGGATCGGCACGGACGCCACGGGGACGCTGGACCTCGGCAACGGTCAAGACGGCGTCGACATCGGCGACGACGCCGACGGCAACGTGGTCGGGGGCACCGGGGACGGCGAGGGCAACGTCATCGCCTTCAACGCCGAGGAGGGCGTCGAGGTCGGGGGCACGGGCAACGCGGTGCTCGGCAACAGCCTCTTCGGAAACGGCGCCGTCGGCATCGACCTCCGGAACAGCGCCGCGACCGCCGGCCCGACGCCGAACGACCCCGGCGACGGCGACGACGGGCCGAACCGGCTCCAGAACTTCCCCGAGATCGACTCCGCCACCGGCGACGGGGCCGACGGCCTCGTCGTGACCTACACCGTCGACACCGCCCCGGCCAACGCGGCCTACCCGCTCCACGTCGAGTTCTTCCTGGCCGACGCCGATGGCGACGAGGGCCGGACGGCCCTCGGCGTCGACGCCGTAGCCGAAGCCGACGCCCAGACCGAGCGCCAGGTCCTCCTCGTCCCGGACGTGCCCGTCGCCGACGGCGACCGGATCGTGGCGACGGCGACCGACGCCGACGGCAACACGAGCGAGTTCTCGGCGGCCGTCGCCGTCGCCCTCCCCGGCACGGCGGCCGCCCCGGCCCCGGCCGGCGGCGGTCTCCGGCTCACGGCGGCCCCGAACCCCGGCGCGGACGCGCTCACGGCCACCGTCACGGTCGGCGCGGCGGTCCGCTCGGCACGGGTGGCGGCGTACGACGCGCTCGGTCGCGAGGTGGCCCAGCTCCACGACGGCCCGCTGGCGGCCGGCGCCCACGCGCTCGCCCTCGACGCCGCCGCGCTCCCGGCCGGCGTCTACGTCGTCCAGGTCGTCACCGAGGCCGGCGCCACCAGCCGGACGCTCACCGTCGTCCGCTAGCCCCACCCGCCTCGGCGCCGAGGCGGGCCGAACGAGAACGGGGGACCCGGCGCATGGCCCGGTCCCCCGTCAACGTCTCCGCCGGCGAGGCGCCTAGCCGCGCCCGTGGCAGTGCTTGAACTTCTTGCCCGAGCCGCACGGGCACGGGTCGTTCCGCCCGACCGACTTGTCGACGGTCACGGGCGCCGCCTTCGCCGTCGGGTCGCGCTCGGCCGAGGACGGGGCGCCGTCGCCGCCCATCTGGGCCGCGTAGTCGGGCGCCTTCTCCTGCGTCTCCTGAGCGCGGCGGGCGTCGAGGCGCGGCTTCGCGACCTGCGTCACGCGCCGGGCCGCCTGGCGCTGGCTGTCGCCCTGGACGAGCGGGCCGGCCTTGAACACGAGCCCGACGACCTCCTCGTCGACGTCCTGCACGAGCTCCTTGAAGAGGCGGTACGCCTCCATCTTGTACTCGATGAGCGGGTCCTTCTGGCCGTAGGCCCGGAGCCCGACGCCCTGCTTGACCTCGTCGAGGTCGCGGAGGTGCTCCGTCCACTTCTCGTCGATGACCGAGAGGACGGCCGCGCGCTCGAGCGCGTCGTTGATCTCCTGGCCCCGCGTCTCGAGCACGTCCTCGGGCGTGACCATCGCGCGGAGGACCTTCCGGCCGTCGGTGAAGTCGACGAAGAACTTTTTCGGCGCCTTCCCCTCCTCGGCGTTCTCGATCATCTGCTTGGCCGACGTGTAGAACGGCGTCGCGAGGGCCGAGCGCTTGCGGCGGTAGTGGGCCGTGGCCTCGTCGAGGAGGTACTCGATGAGGCCGTCCTCGCCCAGCGAGTGGGCCTTCTGGGGGTCGACCTCGGGGTCGAAGGCGAGGTGACGGATCATCGCCTCGCGGATCTCCTCGATGTCGCCGTTGCCGAAGTGGGCGTGGACGACGCGCTCGACGAGCTCGCGGAGCATGTCGAGGATGTCGCCCCGGAGCCGGTCGCCCTCCAGCGCGTGCATCCGGCGGTCGTAGATCACCTCGCGCTGGGCGTTGAGCACGTCGTCGTACTCCAGCTGGCGCTTCCGGGACGCGAAGTGGTTCTGCTCGACCTTCTGCTGGCTCCGCTCGACGCCCTTCGTGAGCCACTTGTGGGTGAGGACCTCGTCCTCCTCCATCCCGAGGCGGTCCATGATCTTGGCCGTCCGGTCGTGGCCGAACAGGCGCATCAGGTCGTCCTCGAGGGACACGTAGAACTGGCTGAAGCCGGGGTCGCCCTGGCGGCCGGCGCGGCCGCGGAGCTGGAGGTCGATCCGGCGGCTGTCGTGGCGCTCGGTCCCGAGGATGGCGAGGCCGCCGAGCTCCTTGACCCCCTCGCCCAGCTTGATGTCCGTGCCGCGGCCGGCCATGTTGGTCGCGATCGTGACCGCGCCGACCTGGCCCGCCTCGGCGACGATCTGGGCCTCGGCCTGCGCGCGCGACGCCTTCGCATTGAGCACGTTGTGCTTGATGCCCTCCCGCTGGAGCAGCCGCGACATCTGCTCCGACGTCTCGACCGAGGCCGTGCCGACCAGGATCGGCTGGCCGGTCTCGTGGATCTCCTCGATCCGCTCGAGCAGCGCCTTGTACTTGGCCCGCTTCGTCTTGTAGATGAGGTCGTCGTCGTCGACGCGGGCGATCGGCCGGTTCGTCGGGACGACCACGACGGGCAGCTCGTAGATCTTGCCGAACTCCTCGGCCTCCGTCTCGGCCGTGCCGGTCATGCCCGCGAGCTTCGCGTACATCCGGAAGTAGTTCTGGATGGTGATGGTCGCGTAGGTCTGCGTCGCGGCCTGGACCTTCACCCGCTCCTTGGCCTCGATGGCCTGGTGGAGCCCGTCGGAGTACCGCCGCCCCGGGAGCACGCGGCCCGTGTGCTCGTCGACGATCATCACCTTGTCGTCCTGGACGATGTACTCCTTGTCCTTCTCGTAGAGCGTGTACCCGCGGAGGAGCTGGTTGACAGCGTGGATGCGCTCGCTCTTTTCCGAGTACTCGGTGTAGACCTGGCGCTTCGACTCCTCGGCCTCGTTGCGGAGGACGCGGAGGTCGTTCTGGAGCTTGTTCTCGCGCTTCTCGGCGTCCAGCGAGGCGTCAGCCTGGAGCGTGTCGATGAGCTCCGCCTTTTTCTCGTCGTAGGTCCGCTCGATCCGGGCGATCTCCTCGCCCACGTCCGGGATGACGAAGAACTCGGCGTCGGTGCCGGCCGAGCGACCGATGGCCTCGCGGCCCTTGTCGGTCATCTCGATCTGGTGCTGGGCCTCGTTGAGCGCGAAGTACATCGGCTCGTCGACCTCCGGCATCCGCTTGGCGCTCTCGGCGAGGTAGACGGCCTCGACGCTCCGGATGAGCATCTCGACGCCCTGCTCGCCCTTGAGCTTGATGAGCTTCTTGTTGCGCGGGAAGCCGCGCTGGGCGCGGAGCAGCGCCAGGCCGGCCTCGTCGCGGAGCTGCCGGGCGGCCTTCTTGTCGCCGGCCTCCTCGAGCTGGTCCGCCTCGGCGAGCTTCCGCTCGGCGTCGGAGACGTAGCCGGCCACGAGCTTCTGCTGGTCGCGGACGATCCGCTCGACGGACGGCTGGAACTCCTTGAACTCGTCGATCGACGCCTGCGGGACCGGGCCCGAGATGATGAGCGGCGTCCGGGCCTCGTCGATCAGGACCGAGTCGACCTCGTCGACGATGGCGTAGTGGTGCTTCCGCTGGACGAGCTGCTCGGGGTCGACGACGAACGAGTTGTCGCGAAGGTAGTCGAACCCGAACTCGTTGTTCGTGCCGTAGGTGATGTCGGCCCGGTAGGCCTGGCGGCGGCCCGGGCTGTGCGACGGGTGCTTGTCGATGCAGTCGACCGTGAGGCCGTGGAACCCGAAGATGGGCCCCATCCACTCGGCGTCGCGCTGGGCGAGGTACGGGTTGACCGTCACGACGTGGACGCCGCGGCCGACGAGCGCGTTGAGGTAGATCGGGGCGACCGACGTGAGCGTCTTGCCCTCGCCCGTCTTCATCTCGGCCACCTGCCCCCGGTGGAGCACGACGCCGCCCAGCAGCTGGACGTCGAACGGGACCATCTCCCAGGTCACCTCGGCGCCGCCGGCCTCCCAGCTCTCCCCGAGGTGGCGCCGGCACGTCTCCTTGATCACGCCGAACGCCTCGGGGAGGATCTCGTCGAGCACGTCCTCGACGGCGTCGATCCAGTCGCCCTCGAGGTCGTCGAGGCGGGCGTAGAGGTCCTGACGCTCGCGGACGGAGAGCTTCGCGGCGGGCTGGCCGTCGCCGCCGGCCTCCTCGTCGTCGTCGCCGGCGGCGCGGAGCCGGGCGCGGACCTCGGCCTGCTCGGCCTCGATGGGCGCGGCGGCCTCGCGGATCCGCTCGCGGAAGGCCTCGGTCCGGGCCTTGAGTTCGTCGTCGGTGACGTGCTGGAGCCGCTCGGCGTGGTCGTTGATCTCGTCGACGAGGGGCCAGAGCTTCTTGAGCTCGCGGTCGTTCGAGTCGCCGCCGAAGATCTTCTGGAGGGCCTTGAGCATGGGGGGAGGTATCGGGCAAAAAGGAGGCGCAGGGCCTCGGGCAAGGTACGTGCCGGTCCCGGCCGAACCCGTGAGAGACGGCGCCCTGCGGGCCACCGTTTCGCGCGCGGCGCCGTATCCGCGCGATCTTGGCCGGGTCGGCGCCGGCGGGCCCGCGGAGGGGGGCCGCACGGCCGAAGAAACGGCCGGGGCGGGCGCCCTCGTCCCCCTTCGCCTGGGATTCGCGCGGGAGGGCGCGGGGTCATGACCTGCGGCCCGCTCGGGGCCGGTGTACCTTCGGGCCGCACCCCCCGAGACGCCGAGCGCCCCTTCGAGACGGTCCCGAATCGCCCGCACGACGCCCCCCCGGGCGCCCCCGGGGGCTTATACGACTCGGCCGCGGGCGACGCGGGGACGGGGGGTGGTCTCGGTGGGGGCCGTGTGA
>JAAXJP010000748.1:457-5318 GCA_012269805.1 Rubrivirga sp. | reverse complement strand
CCACGGGCCCGGAGGGATCGGGAAAACGGCCCTCCTCGACGAGATCGCCCGCCTCGCGGCCGAGGCGGGGGCGGCCGTCGCCCGCCTCGACGGCCGCGACCTCGACACGACACCGACCGCGTTCACCGCGGCCGCCGACGCCGCCCTGGTGGCCGACGCCGACCGCCGCGTCCTCCTCGTCGACACCTACGAGCAGGTCGAGGCGCTCGACGGTTGGCTCCGGCGGACGTTCGTGCCAGGCCTCCGGGCGTCGGACCTCGTGGTGCTGGCTGGCCGGAACCGCCCGGCGTCCGAGTGGCGGACGGCGTGGCCGGGCGAGGTCGTCGAGGTCGAGCTCCGGGCCCTCGCCCCAGTCGAGGCCGCCGCCTACCTCTCGGACCGCGGCATCCCGGAGGCTGAGCACGCGCGCGTCCAAGCCTTCACGCACGGCCACCCCCTCGCCCTCGCCCTGGTGACCGAGCGGCTCCGCCTGTCGGGTAGCCGCCCCTTCGACCCCGACGCCGAGCCGGCCCTCCTCGGCGACCTACTCGAGCGGTTCGTGTCGTCGGTCCCGTCGTCGGCGCACCGCGCGGCGCTCGAAGGCGGCTCCGTCGTCCGCTCGATCACCGTTCCGCTCCTGGCCGACCTTCTCCCTGATGCGGCCGACCCCGACGCCCTCTTCGCGTGGCTCCGCAGCCTCGCGTTCGTTGAGGCCGACCCGCGCGGCGTCCGCCTCCACGACGTCGTCCGCGAGACGATCGAGGCCGACCTCCGCTGGCGCGACCCCGATCGCTACGCGGCCCTCCACGCCCGCGCGCGCCACCACTTTGCCGACCGCCTCCGCGCGGCCGCGACCGAGGCCGAACGCCACCACGCCTTCTCGGACTACCTCCACCTCTACCGTCACAACGCGGTGGCCCGCCCGCTCATCGAGAGCCTCCAGACGGCTTGGGGCGAGGCTCGCCTCGCCGGGTCCGGCCCGCTGCGGGAAGGCGACACCGAGGCCGTCCGCGCGCTCGTCGCCGAGCACCACGGCGAGGCCGAGGCCGACGCCGTCGCCGGGTGGCTCGCCCGCCGCCCTCGGGCCGCCGAAGTGTTCTACGCCGAAGAAGGCGGCGTGGCGGGCTTTCTCCTCACGCTTCCCCTCGACGCGCTCGACGAGGACGAGCGGACCGCTGACCCCGTCGCCGCCGCCGTTTGGGACGCCGTCGGCACGCGGTTGCGGGCAGGCGAGCGCGGCCTCCTCTTCCGGTCCTGGCTCGACGCCGAGGCGGGCCAAGGCGTCTCGGCCGTGCAGAGCCTCGTCTTTGTGCGGACCGTCGAGCGCTACCTCTCGACCTCGGGCCTGGCCGCCTCGGTCCTCCTCACGGCCGTGCCCGCGCTGTGGGCGCCCGTGTTCGAGCTCGTCGGGCTGAGGCGGCTGACGGGGGCCGAAGTCGCCGACGGGTCGCTCGCCGCGTTCGGCAAGGACTGGCGCTCGACGCCGCCCGACGTGTGGCTCGACGCCCTCGCCGACTGGTCGCCGGCGGGCCTCGCGCCGCCGCCCGACGCCGACCCCGTCGTGGTGCTGGGGCGGGAGGCGTTCACCGACGCCGTCCGTGACGCGCTCAAGGGCTACGCCCGCCCGCACCGGCTCGCGGAGAGCCCGCTCCTCAGCGCCCGCCTCGTCCGCGAGCAGGACGGCGACCCCGTGGAAGTCCTCCGCACGCTCCTCTCCGACGCTGCCGACGAGCTCAACCAGGGCGTGCGGGACCGGCCCTACTTCCGGGCGCTCGACGCCACGTACCTCCGCCCGGCCCCCACGCAGGCGCTCGCTGCCGAGCGGCTCGGGGTCCCCTTCAGCACGTACCGCCGCCACCTCGGCCGCGGCGTCGACCACGTCGTGGACGCGCTGTGGGACCTCGAGACGGGCGGGTAATCAGCCGAGAACATCGGCGCACGCGGCGTCGGAGGCGCCTGGGAGTGGACCGCCGCCGAGAAACACTCGCACCATCCCGATCACGCGGGGCCGCATCATCACGAACGTGTGAGCGGACGGGACGACGGCGTGCGCGGCGCCCTCCAGACATGTCTCTTCGACGAGCACCTTCCCGTCCCGGTCGGCCGCGATGACGGCTAACTCCACGCCCGGCGGCGTCCCGAGGTCGACGGCCGTGCCGCCCGTCGTCCGGAGTTCGGTGATCGGCGGAAAGGTCCAGCGCACGAGCCCCGCCCAGCGGTCGGCCTCGTGGGAGCCCCGGTTCGGCGGCGCCAGCAGGACGGCGCGGCCGGCCGCCGGAGGTGGGTCGTGGACGAGGAGCCAGCGGATCACGACGGTCCCCAGGCTGTGCCCGACGAAGTGGACGCGCGGCGCGGGGTGCTCGGCCAGCGCCGCCTCGACCTCCGCGCCGACGCCCTCAGCGATCGCCTCGACGCTCGGCGCCCCGCTGTCGTAGCCGACGTTGAGCACGCGGTACCCGGCCCGCCGCAGCCCGATGTCCATCGGCACCATCGACAGCGGCGTCCGCCCCATCCCGTGAACCAGGACGACGAGGTCGCGCGAGTCCTCGGCCGGCCGCGTGGCCGCGCACGCGCTGAGGGAGACGAGGGCGAGCAAAGCGAAGCCGAGGCGGACCATGCCGGGACCCTACGGGGCGCCGGCACCGACGGCCTGGTGCGATCGGACCACTCCGCCGAGATCGAGCCGGGCGTCGCAGAGACGGTCGAGCAAGTCGCCACGGTGGCTGGAGAGGACGACGAGCCCCCCGCCGTCGCGGAACGACGCGACAAGGTCGAGCGCGGCCTCGGTCGCCTCGGTGTCGAGCGCCCGGAACGGCTCGTCCATCAAGAGGACGGCCGGCGCGCCGGCCAGCGCCGCCGCGATCTGCGTCTTCCGCGTCATCCCCGACGAGTAGGTCCGCGTGAGGGCGTCGCGGCGCTCGTCGAGGCAGACGGCGTCCAGGAGCGCCGCGTGCCGTTCGGGCGCGCCCTCGTCCCAGGCGCCGCGCTCGCGGGCGATCCACTCCAGCGTCTCGACGGCCGTGAGGTAGCCCGGAAGGTCCGGCTGGTCGTGCACGACACCGACGGACGCCAGGAACGCGTGGGGCCGCTCGTGGACATCGACCTCGCCGTAGTGGACCCGACCCTCCGTCGGCGCGCTGAGAGCGGAAAGGATGCGGAGCAGCGTCGACTTCCCGGAGCCGTTGGGGCCGACGAGCGCCGTCGCCGTGCCGGGCGCGAACGTGTGGCTCAGCCCACGCAGGACGAACGGCCCGAACACGTAGCGCTTTGTCACGTCGTCGACTTCGAGCGGGCGCTGGCGGTCAGCGGGGACCGTGAGGAGCGGGGCGATGCTAGGCGACGGCACGGCGGAGACGGAGGTGAGCGGCGAGGGTGACGAAGCAGGCACTGACCGCAGCGACGCCCAGGTCAACGAGTGTCCACACGGCGAGATCGTCCCAGCCGACCTCCTCCGTCAGCCAGATCAACAGCAGGAAGATGGCGACGAGCGGCGGGAGCCAGCGAGCGTTCATCAGGAACCGGACGGCGCTCCACCGGGCCACGCCGCCGAGCCGCCACGTCTGCGCGGTAGGGAGCAGGTCCTCGGCACCGGTCAGCGCCACGGCGCCGTTCATCACGACGACGTAGAGCGCGAGCGTGGCCGCCTCGATGCCGTCGCCGAGGCCGGCGAGGTGGACGCCCGCCACGAGCGCCAGCCCGAGCGTGGCGATCCGGCCCAACGGGAACCGCCGGTCGAGCGAGACGAGCCCGGCCCACACGGCCGGCCGGATCCTGCGCGGCGCCCAGTACACGGCCTCGACGCGGACCGGCTCGCGCCCCTCGGCCCGCTCGACCTGGCGGAAGGCGTCGGCCCAGACGCCGTGTGAGATCCAGAACGCGCGGTCGAAGGTGGGCCGCAACCGTGCGGCGAGCGCAGCCGGCGCGGCCAGCACGACGAGCGGGGCGACGAGCGCCAGCGGGCCGCTCCCGACCATCACGCCGGCGTTCGACAGGGTCTGCGCGACGAGGGGCGAGAGCGCGCCGACGAGGAACACGGCGCCGGTCCGGTTGAGACCGGGGACGAGCGCGTCCGGCACGCCGTAGCGCACCGACGGCGCCCATGTATACAGCGTCCGGTACCAGCCGCCCGCCTCCTCCCGCTCCCACGCACGGACGGCCGGGCCGAGCGGCGCGAACCGAACGAACGCGTAGAGCCCGGTGGCCAGGACGGACAGCGCGCCCTCGGCGGCCAGCAGCGGCATCCCCCCCGCGAGGCCGATCACGACGACCGGCACCGTCAGCACGAGCGGGATCGGCAGCCACCGGACGAGCGCGTGGCGCAGCAACCGGCCCGGATCCGGGTTCGCCAGTTGCAATCGGCTCGCGACGGCCGACGGGTACAGCGCGTGCTGCACGCCGACGGCCAGCCCGGCCGCGATCAGGATGCCGAGATAGCGGACGAGGCGAGCGCGGCCGGCCGGGTCCAGCCCCTCCCCTGCCGTCGCCGCCAGCGCGCCGAGCACGACGGCCGCACCCACCCAACCGGCGATGCGCGCCCAGCGCCCGACTAGGCTCGAGGATCCGGGGAGGAGCACGCTCACCGGAACGTGCCGAGGTGGACCGTACCGTCAGGGAAGCCGGCACACGCGTCGGCGGCGAGGCGCGCCGCGAAGGGCTCGGGGTAGAGCGTGATTTCGCCCAACTCCTCGAACGGGACGAGCCGGAGGCCGCGGAGCAGCTGGTGGTCGCCCAGCTCCGGGTCGGTCCCGAGGCGGGGCGCCCCCCCCCCCCCCCGCGGCGGGGGGGGGGGGGGGGGGGGGGAGGAGGAGGGGGGGGGGGGGGGGGGCGGGCGGGCCCAGTACCGCGGGGTACGGGGCCGGCCCCCCTGCACCGACACGCCCGG
>JAAXJP010000748.1:0-447 GCA_012269805.1 Rubrivirga sp. | reverse complement strand
GGTCGCCCAGCTCCGGGTCGGTCCCGAGGCGGGCCGCCTCGACGCCTCCGCTCGTCGGGTCGGCGAGGCGGCAGGCGAAGTAGAACGAGACGGCGTGGAGCGGCGGGCGGACAAAGTCGAGCGTGTACCGGAGCGGACCGACTTCCACGTCAACGCCCGTTTCCTCGGCCACCTCTCGCCGGAGCGCCTCCTCCAGTCCCTCGCCGAACTCGACGCCACCTCCAGGAGGGGTCCAAAACGGCCGGTCCTCCCACAGCCCCTCGTGCTCCGCCAGCAGGACGGCGCCCGGCCGGTCCGGGTCGTCGAACAGCAGCGCGCCGACGCGCACGCGGACGCGGCCGGTGTAGGCGTCGGGAATGGTCACGGAAGCGGAGTGGCGAGGCGGGGTGAGCCCAGGACGTCTGCCTCAGGGGTGGGCCGACCGAGGCGGGCGGGGGTAGCGCCGAG
>JAAXJP010000311.1 GCA_012269805.1 Rubrivirga sp. | reverse complement strand
CCCCTCCCCCGACGGCCTCCCGGTCGCCGGCGACACGACCGAGGCGGCTGGGGCCGCCTCGGACCTGGCGGCGGCCGACTCGGCAGCGGCTGAGACCGACTTCGGGTTCGCGGTCCCCGATACCGTCGTCGTGTCGGACTCGCTCGAGGTCGCCGCGGCCGACACGACCGACGCTGACTCGACCGAGCGGGCCCGGACGTACTTCCCGCGACCGCTCGACAGCAGCCCGTACGTCTCCGTCGTGCCGCGCTACCTGCCCGGCGTCCGCGGGCGGCTCGGGCAGAACTGGCGGCGGACGGTCACGCTCGACACGGCCGCCTACGCGTACGAAGTGCGCGAACTCCTCGGCGAGGAGGACGTCCGGGTCCCGGCCACGTTCACGCTCGACGAGTTCCTGGCCGCCCGCCGGCAGGAAGCCGTCGGCGAGCAGTTCCGGACGCTCGCGGCCCAGCGCGCCGACCGCCAGCAGGCCCGGCGGAACGGGTTCGGGTTCGCCGTCGACATCCCCGGCGGCAACGAGAGCGCGTTCTCGACCATCTTCGGCAAGAACGAGGTGGCCCTCACGGTCAACGGCACGTCGAACGTCAACCTCGGCGTCCGCTACGACCAGAACAGCCTCCAGGAGTCGCTCTCGCAGAGCGGGACCCCGTTCGCGCCCGACTTCGGCCAGGACCTCAACCTCAACGTGGCCGGCACCATCGGCGACAAGCTGGCCATCAACGTCAACTACGACACCCAGAGCCAGTTCGACTTCGAGAACCAGGTCTCGCTCGTCTACACCGGGTACGAGGACGACATCGTCCAGCGCGTCGAGGCGGGCAACGTGTTCCTCCAGACGCCGGCCACGCTCATCCGCGGCGGCCAGCGGCTCTTCGGCATCCGGACCGACCTCCAGTTCGGGCCCCTCGCGGTCACGGCCGTGGCCTCCCAGCAGGACGCCGAGACCGTCAACAAGACGTTCGAAGGCGGCGCCGACGCCCAGACGTTCTCGCTCGCCCCCTACGACTACGAGGACGACACGCACCTCTTCCTCGGCTTCGCGTTCCACAACTGGTGGGACCGGGCCCACGAGCGGCCCCAGAACCCCCAGCTCCCGCCGGGCGCGGGGGCCGGCGGCGGGCTCCGGCGGTTCGTCGGAATCGAGGTCTGGAAGCACGAGCCCGGCCTCATCAACTCGACCGACGAGAACATCGAGACGACGTGGGCCGTCGCCCTCGCCGACCTCGGCGAGCCGACGGCCGTGCTCGATGGCGGCGAGGCCTACCTCGGCACGTTCGACCCGATCACGGGCCGCTACGACAACGAGGCCGTCGCGCTCCCGGACCCCGAGAACGACCAGTACCCCACCGACCTCCTCGACGGCGTCCGCAACGGGCAGACCGCCACGGTCAACATCGCCGACGGGCTCGAGCGGCCGCTCCCGGCCAACGGCGCCTTCGCCAACAACGTGTTCAAGCGGCTCCGGGCCAACATCGACTACACGTTCGACGCCCAGCTCGGCTGGATCTCGCTGGCCACCTCGCTGACCGACAGCGACCTCATCGCCGTGGCCTACCAGTACGAGACGACCGACGGCCGGCTCGTGACCGTCGGCGACTACGGCCGGCCGGCCCAGTCGACCTCGCAGACCGGCCCGCGGACGGTCCTCAAGCTCCTCCGCGCCGAGTCGCCGACGCCGGTGTCGCCGCTCTGGGACCTCACCATGCGGAACATCTACCGCGTCGGCGGGCGGAGCCTCAACCCGACGACGTTCCAGCTGGCCGTGACCTACGAGCCGGCCGGCGCCAGCGCCGGCCCGACGCCGCCGGCCGACGAGCTCTCGTTCGAGCAGCGGACGTTCCTCGAGGTCCTCGGCCTCGACCGCGTCAACGAGCAGGGCCTCGCCACGCCCGACGACGTCTTCGACTTCAGCTCCGGCGTGACCGTCAACCCCGACAACGGCCGCGTCATCTTCCCCGTCCGCCAGCCCTTCGGCGACTACCTCTACAACCTCATCGAGACCGGCTGGACCGTCGGGACGGTCGGGACCAACAACGGCCGGATCAACGTGTCGTACGGCTCGCTCACGCCGGCCCAGGCCCTCGAGACCTACGTCCCCCGCCTCTCCGACGAGACGGATCGGGGCCAGTCGCTCTACGACCTCGAGCCCGAGAACGCCCGGCGCCGGCTCCCCCGCCTCTCCGACTACCGCGTCGGCGGCGAGTACAAGAGCGCGACGCAGTCGATCTTCAACATCGGGTTCCAGCTCGTCGAGGGGACCGTCCGCGTGACGGCCGGCGACCTCGAGCTGACCGAGGGTGTCGACTACCGCGTCAACTACACGGCCGGGACGGTCGAGATCACGAACCCGACCTACCTCCTCGAGGGCCAGCGCGTGGCCGTCGAGGTCGAGCAGAACAAGTTCTTCTCGATCGGCTCGAAGACGCTCCTCGGCCTCCGCGCCGACTACACCCTCAGCGAGGACTTCGGCCTCGGCGCGACGTGGATGCAGCTGTCCGAGCGCCCGCTCGGCGACAAGTTCCGCGTCGGCGAGGAGGCCCTCGACAATACGATCGTCGGACTCGACGGGGCCTTCCGCGCCGAGCCCCGCTGGCTCACGCGGGCCGTCGACTGGCTCCCGCTCATCCAGACGCGCGCGCCGTCGCGGATCGAGGTCCGCGGCGAGGTCGCCCGCCTGACGCCCGGCCACCCCCAGACGCTCGCCTACCGGCGGACCCGCGACGCGCTTCTCGACGAGGGCCTCGACTTTGCCGAGGACGAGCTCTCCGGCGTCAGCTACGTCGACGACTTCGAGGGGAGCGAGAACGCCTACACGGCCCTCCGCTTCCCCGACGGCTGGCAGCTGGCGGCGCCGCCGAACGGCGGCGGGCCCGAGGTCGTCAAGGCCGGCCCCCCCGAGTCCCGAGACGGCGCCCCGAACGAGGACGACGTGACCGACCCCGTCCTCCGCTCCAACTGGCGCGGCCTGTTCTCCTGGTACACGATCCCGTCGAGCGCCTACGACCCCCGCGGGTTCGGACCGCTCCTCACGCCGGCCACGGAGAAGATCACCGTCGAGGACCTCTACCCCGAGCGGGCCCAGACGTTGAGCACGAGCGAGCGACAGTTCCCACTCGACCTCCTCGACCTCTACTTCGACCCGACCCGCCGCGGCCCCTACAACTACAACGGCGACCTCAACGGCCAGTTCGCCCAGAACCCCCGCCACGTGTGGGGCGGCTTCGTCCGGCCCATCGAGAACTCGTACTCCAACTTCGACGGCCAGAACAACATCGAGTTTATCGAGCTCCTCGTCTCGCCGCTCGGCGGGAAGGACGGGAGGCAGCCGATCGCCGAGACGGCCCGGCTCTACATCGACCTCGGGCGCGTCAACGAAGACGTCGTCCCGAACGGGTTCCTCAACTCCGAGGACGGGCTCCAGAACGGCGACGCGCCCACGGGCGGGGAGGTCGACGCGTGGAGCCGCCGCCAGACGGGCCGGACGAACGGGTTCGTCGACTTTTTCGAAGAGACCCGACGGACCGAGGACCTCGGCCTCGACGGGCTCCCCTCCACGGCCGTCCTCGGAGAGGGCCAGACGCCGTACGCGCTCGACGAGCAGACCCAGTTCCGGGCCTTTCTCGACTCGCTCGACCCGAACACCCCCGAGGGCCGCCGGGCCGCCCAGGACCCCTCCGGCGACGACTTCTACAACTTCCTCGACCAGCGTTTCTCCGACCAGCAGCTCTATCCCGGTCCGAACGGGGCCACGGTCCAGGAGCGGTTCTCGCACTACCGCGTCGCCCGCGAGCTCAACTCGGCCGAGGCCCAGTCGAACCTGAAGGACGGACAGGGCATCTCGGTCACGCCGAACTCCGAGGACGTCAACGGCAACAACACGCTCGACGCGGCCGAGACCTTCCACCGCTACGAGCTCCCGCTCGACGCGGCCGGCCTCGCCGCGAGCCCGTTCTTCGTCAACCCGATCACGACGCAGAGCCGGATCGACAACGAGGAGCAGACGTGGTACCTCCTTCGGATCCCGGTCCGGACGCAGAGCGAGGCCCGGACGTCGGTGAACGTCGAGCCCGACGACTTCTCGCGGATCGAGAGCGTCCGCGTCTGGACGACCGGCCACGACAAGCCGGCCACGCTCCGGATCGCGTCGTTCGAGCTGGTCGGAAGCCAGTGGCTCAAGTCGGAGGAGGTCGGGTTCCTCGAGGAGGGCACCCAGGACGACCCGGGCGCGACGGGCGGGACGCCGCCCCAGCTCTTTATCGAGTCGGTCAACAACGAGGAGAACCGGTCGATCTACGCCGTGCCGAAGGGGACCATCCAGAACACGACGCGGACGCAGAGCGGGCAGCTCCGGCCGACGCGCGAGCAGGCGCTCGTCTTCCGCGCCGAGGGCCTCGCCGACGGCCGCCGCGCGGCCCTCGCCCGGTCGTACGCGACGCGCCCGCTCGACCTGACGAAGTACTCGAACCTCCGCCTCGCCGTCCACGGCCACGGCTTCGACCGGCGCGACTCGATGCGCGTGTTCATCCGGTTCGGCGACGACGAGACCCAGAACTACTACGAGCTCGAGCAGCCGGTCTACCCGTTCGACCCCGACCTCCTCTCGACCCTCACCGACGAGTGCCTGAGCGACCAGCCGTTCAACTGCGCCCAGTCGGACAGCCTGTGGCAGACGAACGTGCCCGTCGCGGGCGGCGAGCGCGTCGACCTCAACCCGATCAACGTGGTCCTCGCCGAGCTCAACCGGGCCAAGCTGGAGCGCGACCAGGGCGGGTTCCCCATCGACGAGCGGTTCACGCTCACGGACGTCCAGGGGACGCCGCCGGGCGCGACGGTCACGGTCCGCGGCCAGCCCTCCATCCAGGACGTCCGGACGGTCGTGCTCGGCGTGCGGAACGGGGCCGGCGGAGCGGCCATCGTCGACACGGTGTCGGTGTGGTTCAACGAGCTCCGGGTGACGGGCTACGACGAGGCCGGCGGGGCCAGCGGGTTCGTGACGGCCGCCCTGGCGCTCGCCGACGTGGCGTCGGTCAACGCGCGGCTGAGCTTTACCGACGACGGGTTCGGCGAGCTCGGCGGCGCGCTCGGCGGGCGGGCGTTCGCGCAGCAGCGGGCGTTCACGCTGACGTCGCAGTTCAACGCGCACAAGCTGCTCCCGGAGCGGTTCGGCTGGAGCATCCCGGTCTCGTACTCCGTCACGCAGAACCACTCGACGCCGCGGTTCGACCCCGACAACGGCGACGTCCGCCTCGACTACCTGTTCGAGGCCGCCCGGGCCGACGCCTCGACCGGCGAGGCGGACCCGGCCGCGGCCGACCTCCGC
>JAAXJP010000711.1 GCA_012269805.1 Rubrivirga sp. | reverse complement strand
CCGCCGCGCGGGGGTCAGCAGCACCCCCCGCCGCAGTCGCAGTCGGGGCAGCAGGGGAGGGACGAAGTGCAGGCCATGGGAGTAGGGGGTTGGTGAGAGTGCCTTATCGTCGATCGGCGATAAACGATAAGAACTCCTGGGGCCCCTGTCAAGAGCTGCTCGGAGATCGGCCCCCGCGCCGGCGCTCGCCCCACGGGGGGCCACCTCAAGCCCGCCCCGAACGAGGCCCCTGCTCCGACGAACGGGGGCCTCGCGGTCTTTCGGCTGGGCTCGCCAGGCGAGGGGGCTCGCGTCAGCGGACGACCGTGACCCGGCGCGTAGCGCGGACCGTCTCGCCCTGGAGGACGACGACGTAGACGCCGGCTGCCAGCCCGCTGCCATCGATGGCCACGTCGACCGGGACTGCAGCCTGGGCCGAGCCGGCGTACAGCGTCAGGACGCGGCGGCCCATCACGTCGTACAGCCCGACCGTGACCGGCTGGGCCTCGCGGACGGCGAAGCCGACCATCGCCCGACTGCCGAACGGGTTCGGCGTGACGGCGTCGAGGCGGACCGCCTCGGTCATCGTCTCGGCGAGCGCGGAGGCTGGGGCAGCCCTCGCAGCGCCCGAGCCCGTGGACGGGTTGACCGCGCCGAACGTCGTGACTGTCGGGTCCGAGTCGAACGAGCCGGCGTCGACCGCCGCCCCGGAGGCGTCGTAGACCGCCGACGGGGTGCCCGTGACGACTTGGTAGACGGCGCCCGTGCTCGCGTCGCGGAAGACGATCGACGGCTCAGCCGACCCGTTGTACAGGACGTCCGTGCCGCCGAGCCCGCTCGCGTAGAGCGTCCCGTCGTCGCCGGCGTTGTCCGAGACGGCGATGGCGTCGAGGACCGTCCCCAGGTCCGCCGGGTCGTCGATGGAGCCGTCGTCGTCGGCGTCGAGGTCGGTCCCCGGGGTGGTCCCGGCCGGCGTGCCCGTCGCGAGGACGAGGGTGAACGTCGGGTTCTCGAGGTCTGGGATGGACACGACGAGGAGGCCGTTCGAGTCGAACGTGCCCGAGACGTCAGCCCGGCGGTCGAGCGTCCCGTCGACCCCGTCGTTCTCGATCGAGAGGAGGGTCCCCGTGAACGCCTCCCCGGCCGGCCCGCTGATCTCGACGGACTGGGTCGACGGGTCGCTCCCGTCCGGGTTCGGCTCGACCTCCGAGAGGAGGACCGGGGGGTCCTCCCCGGGGGCGTCGCCGAACTCGACGGCGCCGACGTCGTCGGGCTCGGTCCGGGCCACGCCGCGCTGGTCGACGGCGAGGGCGGTCTGGCCCGAGTCGATGGCCGGGCTGCCGACCATGAGCGCGGCCGTGTCGGTCGGCCCCCCATTGTCGGCAAGCGGCTCGAGCATCGGGTCGGTCCCGGTCTGGTCGCTCGGCTGCGCGGGGAAGGTCGAGGCGGGCGGGGCCGTCCCGATCACGTTCCACCCGTCCGAGCCGTGGCGGCCCTTGAGGTTCGGCCCGATCTGGGCCGTGTTGTCCGCGACGACCGAGTTGCGGAGCGTGACGAACGGGACGCCGCCGTTGGGCGGGTTCCGGTTGTAGAGCCCGCCGCCTCCGGCCTGCGCGACGTTCTCGGCGATCGTCGCGCTGTCGAAGGTGATCGTGCCCTCCTGGGAGTAGGCCCCCCCGCCGAAGCGGCCCGTGTTGGCGTAGACCGTCGTGTTCTCGACGTCGGCCGACGCGTCGGCGAGCACGGCCAGCCCGCCGCCGGCGTACGCCTCGTTCTGGGCGATGAGGGCCTGCGCGATCGTCGCCGAGCCGCCGGCCACGAGGACGCCCCCGCCGAGGGCGTCCCGGCCGAGGGCCCGGTTGCCCGTGACGGCAGTCGTAGCGACGAGCGCGTCGCCGCCGTTGACGAACAGGCCGCCACCGCCCGTGCCGCCCATCGCGCGGGCGATGTTGTCGGTGAGGTCCGAGTCGACCAGCGTCAGCGCCGTCCCCGCGTTGATCCAGAGCCCGCCGCCCTCGGCGACGGCGTCGTTCCCCGAGACGAGCGTGCCCGTGATGTCGAGCGTGGTCGGGCCGGCCGTCGTGTGGACGCCGCCGCCGTTGCCGGGGGCCGGGCCGGCCACGTTGCCCGTGAGGACGGCGTCGGCGATGGTGACGGCGCCCGAGACGACCTCGATCCCGCCGCCGGCCCGCTGCGCCCGGTTCACGTCGACCGTCGTGCCGGTGAGCGTGACCGTCCCGCCGTTGACGAAGAGGCCGCCGCCGGAGCCAGCGGCCCCAATCGCCCGGTTGTCGGAGATCGCCCCGTTGCTGACCTCAAGCGTCCCGCCGTCGACGTAGATGCCACCGCCGCCCTGGTCGGCCGCCGCGCCTGTCGCGAGGTTGCCCGTGACGTCGACGTCGGTGAGCGTGAGCGGCGTCCCGGCGCCCACCCAGAAGGCCCCGCCCTCGGTCCCCCGGTTGGCCGTCGCCGTGCCGCCGGAGATCTCGGCGCCGCCGCCGCCGCCAGCGACGTGGACGGCCCCGCCGTTGCCGGGGTTGTCCCCCGCGTTGCCCCGGTCGAACACGGAGTCGAAGACGAGAAGGCTGCCGCCGACCGACTCGATGGCGCCGCCGGCGCGCTGCGCGCGGTTGAGCGTGAACGTGGCGCCGATCACGTCGACGATTGCCCCATTCGGGTTGAGGACGGCCCCGCCGGAGCCCGAGACGCCCAGGGCGCGGTTGTCGGTGAACGTCGTGCCGCCGCCCTCGTCGGCCTGGAAGCTGAGGTCGCCGCCGTCGGTATAGACGGCCCCGCCGCCCTGGTCGGCCGCGTCGCCCTGGGCGCGGTTGCCCGTGAACGCCCCGTCGACCGTCGTGAACCGGCCGCTCGACGAGACCCAGACGGCCCCGCCGCTCCCGGTCACGACGTGGCCGGAGAACACGACGCCGTAGGCATCGACCTGGGCGTCGCCCGGGATGTAGATCGCGCCGCCCCGGTCGGGGTAGCCGGTCGCCGAGGTGCTGGCGCCGCCCTGGAGCGTGAGCGCCGATATCACGACGAACTCGGAGCCCTGGACCTCGAAGATCCGAGAGGCGACGCCCGCCGTGATCGTGACGTCGCCGCCCTCGATCGAAAGCGCCTCGGTGATCGTGACCTGGCCGGCCGACAGCGTGATGGCGGTGACGCCCGCGTCGAACGTGATGGTGTCGTTGACGTCGTCGCCGGCCGTGCAGCCGCCGACGGCGCTGTCCGTGTTGGCCGCCTCGACCGCCTCGCGGAGCGTGCAGCCGCCGGTGCCGTCGTCCGCGGCCGAGTCGACGGTGATGACGGCCGCGCGGGCGGGCGCGAGCCCGACGGCGACGACGAGGAGGGCCGAGGCGAGGCGACGACCGAGTGTCTCTAAATGCATGGGAGTTTAGGGATGCGCCGAGGGGACGCTCGAGGATACAGAGCCCCGGCTCCACCGCCGTGGATCCGTCTCATCACCGATTTGTGACCCGATGCGAAGGCCCCGCGGCCCTACGCCGCCGCCCGCTCCTGGTCGGCGTACTGGAGCTCATACAGCCGGCGGTACAGGCCGTCCTGCGCGAGGAGCGCCTGGTGGTCGCCGCGCTCCCGGACCTCGCCCTTGTGGAGGACCAGGATCTGGTCGGCGTGCTGGACCGTCGAGAGCCGGTGGGCGACGACGAGCGCCGTCCGGCCCTCCATGAGCACGTCGACGGCGCGCTGGACCATCTCCTCGGTCTCGGTGTCGACCGACGACGTGGCCTCGTCGAGGACGAGGACGGCCGGGTCGTAGAGCAGCGCGCGGACGAACGACAAGAGCTGGCGCTGGCCGAGCGAGAGCGACGCGCCCCGCTCCCCGACCTCGGCGTCGAAGCCCTCGGGGAGCCGCTCGACGAACCGGTCGGCGCCGACGAGGCGGGCCGCCTCGGTGATCCGCTCGCGGGACACGTCGGGGTCGCCCAGCGTGACGTTCTCCGCGATGGAGCCGGAGAACAGGAACACGTCTTGGAGCACGAGCCCGACCTGCCGACGGAGCTCCGCGAGCGGGAGCTCCTTGACGTCGACGCCGTCGATGGTGATGCGGCCCCGCTGGGGCTCGTAGAACCGGAGGAGGAGCGAGAGGATCGTCGTCTTGCCGCTGCCGGTCGCGCCGACGAGCGCCAGCGTCTGTCCGGGCTCGCACGTGAACGAGACGTCGCGGAGGACCCAGTTCCAGTCGGGCTCGGCGCCGCCCGCGGCCTCGTCGGCGGGCAGGCGCTCGTAGGCGAACCACACGTTCTCGAAGGCGATCCGGCCCTGCGCACGGCCGTCGGGGAGGCGCGTCGGCGTCTCGGGCTCGGCGAGCGACTGGTCGTCATCGAGGAGGTCGAACACGCGCTCCGAGGCGGCGAAGGCGGCCTGGATCGAGTTGAGCTGATCGGACAGGTTGCGGACCGGCTCGAAGAACATCCGGACGTACTGGACGAACGCGATGAGCGTGCCGATGGTGACCGCCTCGCGCATGGCCTCCGTCCCGCCGAACCAGATCACGAGCGCGAGTGCCGCCGACGCGATGATGTCGACGACGGGGTAGAAGAGGGCGTAGTAGTAGACCGTCTGGACGTGGGCGTCGCGGTGGGCCTCGTTGACGGACTCGAACCGGCGCTGCTCCTCGGCCTCGCGCCCGAAGATCTGGACCACGCTCATGCCGGTCACGTGCTCCTGGAGGAACGCGTTGAGCCGACCGACCTGCTTCCGCGTCTCGCGGTAGGCCGCCCGCATCTTCCGCCGGAACACCTCCGTCGCGAGGACCATCGGCGGGAGCGCGCACAGGGCCACGAGCCCCAGCTCGACGTCGAGCGAGAGCATGAAGTAGCCGATGAACAGCACGCGCGCGAGGTCGCCGAGCATCGTGACCGCGCCGGCCGAGAGGAGGTCGGCGAGGGCCTCGATGTCGGACGTCGCCCGCGTGATGAGCGTCCCGATGGGCGTCTTGTCGAAAAACGCCAGCCGCTGGCGCTCGACGAACCGGAAAACGCGCGTCCGGAGGTCGTAGAGCGCGTGCTGCCCGACCCACTGCGTGAGGTAGCCGAGCGCGAAGTACGCGACGCCCTCGGCTACGAGCACGCCCGCGATGAGCCCGACGATCCGCATGAGCCCGGGCACGTCGCCGGGCAGGATAAAGTCGTCGACGGCCTGCTGGACGAGGCGCGGGCGGAGCGGGCCGAGGTAGGCGACCGTGAACGTCAGCGCGAGGGCCGCGGCGACGTGCCAGCGGTAGGGCCAGAGGAGCGCCCCGAGGCGGCGGGCAAGGCCCTTCGGCGGGCGCCAGGTCGGGGGGGAGGAGTCGGCCACGGGGCAAGCTACCCCGCCGCCGCCGCCTGCGGTTCCGGCGCGCCCGGAGGCTTCCCGGTCAAGACGGAAGGGCG
>JAAXJP010000745.1 GCA_012269805.1 Rubrivirga sp. | reverse complement strand
GGTTGGCGCGGAAGCCCTGGGCCGGTCCCCACGCGCTGTAGAGGGCGTGGTCCTCGACGAACGTCAGCGAGTTCGAGAGCGTCGCCGTACGGAGCGTGTCGAACGACGTCCCCCCCGTCGCGGCCCGCAGCAGGCCCGTCTTCTGCCCGACCGCGAACGACGTCTCGACGTCGACCCGACGGAAGAACGAGAGCGGGTAGCTCACAAGCCCGAGCAGCCCGACCCGTTGTTCGTAGGACGGGATGCGCGAGGCCTGGGCCGGGTCGGTCCGGTCGTAGCGCGGCCCCGCCAGCCGGAAGGCGCCATAGCCGACGTTCGCGCGGCGGCCGAGGTGGAGCCGCGTGACCGACACGTTGAGCCCGTCGAGGAACGAGCGGCCGGTCTGGATCGAGTTGGCCGAGTACGCCGTGACGTAGATCCGCTCGTTGCCGAGCATGTCGGAGAACGCGATGGTGGCGCCGCCGGCCTGCGCGCTGGCCGTGGTCGTCGTCGCGAAGCCGCCCTGGGCGATGTCGAGCTGGTAGCTCGTCGCGTACGGCTCGCCGGGGTCGCCCTCGACGTCGTAGCGCGCGTAGTCCCAGGGCGCCGCGATCGGCGCCGCGCCGGCGTCGACGACCTGCTCGGGGCTCGCCGCGAGGGAGTCGAGGTCGAGGGCGCGGACCGTAAAGCGGAAGTCTTCGAAGGCCGCGAACACGAGGGCCTCGTCGCCCACCCAGTACGGGTCGAAGGCCGCGCTGGCGAACCGCGTGAGCTGGCGGAGCTCGACGCCGGCATCGGCCGCCTCGGCGGCTCCGCCGAGGCCGTCGGGGTCGGCGCCGCCGGGGACGGCCGCGACCGCGGGCTCGTCGGCGGGAAGGCGCGGCGCCTCCAGGTCGGCGAGCCAGAGGTCTTGGGCGGAGTACTTTCCGTCGGCCTCGCGGCGGGCGGAGGCGAAGGCGAGGCGGCGGCCGTCGGGGCTCCACCGCGGCGAGAGGTCCACCTGCGGGCCGGCCGTGACGTGGCGGATCGTGCCCGTCTCAAGGTCGAGGGTGAACACGTTCTGCGCGCCCTCCGGCCCCCATGCTGTCCGGTCCGACGAGAACGCGACCGTCCGGCCGTCCGGGCTGAGGTCGGGGGCGCTGTCGTTGTAGACGTCGTTCGTGAGCTGCCGGAGGACCTGGGCGTCGCGGTCGTAGAGGTAGAGGTCGGCCTGCCCGCCGCGGTCGATGCCCGAGAACACGACGCGCCGGCCCCCTTCGGACACCGTCGGCGAGTAGATCGCCACGAGCTCGTCGAAGCCGAGCATCGCCAGACGCTCCTCGGTCGCGAGGTCGACGAGGTGGACCACGTCGGTCGCGCCCCGCTTCGAGACGACGGCCAGCACCCCGTCGTCGCTCACGTCGAGGCGGCTCTCGAACAGGTGGAACGCCTCGAAGTCGAGCGACCGCCCCGCCCGGAGGACCGTCCGCGGCTCGCCGAGCGGCTCGAGGTCGCCGTCGACGCGCTGGGCGAGGACGGCCGAGTAGCTCCCGCGGTTGGAGTAAAACAGCACCTCGCGGACGCCGTCGGGCCGCACCCAGGAGACCGGCTTCGCGTTGAATCCGCGCGCGCCGATGGGCTCCGTCGTCAACGACGCGATGTCGACATCGACCAGCTTCGGCGTGTACTGGGCGCGGATCCACGCCTCCCAACGGTCGGAGACGGCGTACCCGTCCTCGCCCAGGACGACCTCGATCACGTGGTCGAAGTCGGGGCTCCGCCACGCCTCCTCGATCAGGTCGAGGAGCCGCTCCTCGCCGTAGGTCTCGGCCACAAACCGGCAGAAGGCCTCGCCCTCCTTGTACATCACGTAGGAGCCCGCGATGCGGTCCATGTCGTGGAGCGGCACGAAAAAGTTCGACGCGACGGCGTCGCGCAGGATCATCTCGTGCTGGAAGTCGGGCTCGCCGCTCCAGTACTCGGCGATGCCCTCCGTAAACCACAGCGGGAGGAACTGGTCGGTCGGCCGGCGGTGGTCGCGGAGGACGCGCGCCAGCTTGTTGAACGTGAACACGTGGACCAGCTCGTGCCGGATCACGCGTTGGAACCGGCCGAGGTCGCCGTCGGCTGGGATCACGACGCGGCCCTTCAGGAACTCGAAAAAGCCGCCGACCCCGTCGGGGATGAACCCCGGCGTCACGTTCGTCTGCTTGAAGTGGAGGTTCGAGGCGTAGAAGATGAGCGGGACGCGGTGCGTCAGCGAGAGGTCGAAGCGCGTCTCGAGCACGTCGTACCAGTCCTCCGCCGTCTCGGCCCCGATGGCCGCGAGGGCCTCCGCCTCGGGGTAATAGTAGACGTCGAAGTGCTCGGTCTCGAGCACGTGCCAGTCGAACCCGTCGTACTGGATCTTATTCCGCCCGAACGCCTGCGCGTGTGCCTCAGGAGCGAGCGCGACCGCCAGCCCGACGAGGGTGACGGCCGCGCAGAGGAGTCGGAGTCCGCCCGGCAGGTGTCGTGTCATGGTGGGGTCGCCGCGCCTGCGGCCCCGCACGCTAGCCATGCCCGCGCGCGGGCGCAAGGGCAGAACCCCCGGCCCGCGCGTACGGACGGCCCCGACCGGCTACGCCAGCTGCTTTTTGAGCGACTGGATGGTCTCGACCGGCGTCGGGTCGACACCCTTTCGCATGGCGAGCCAGAACGAGGCCGCGTCGCCGAGTTGGACCAGGCCGAGCGCACGGTCGAGGCGGGAGTCCCCGCCGGACGCGATCTCGAGCCACCCGCCGATCCGGGGCTCGACGAGCTCCCGGGTGGCCGCGAACCGCTTGATCACTTGCGCATGGTCGTCCTCGTCCTTCAGCGCGACGACGCGCATCCGCGAGAGGACCTCCTCAGGGCCCGACTCGAACCCCATGATCTCGTTGTGGTCGAGCTCCGGGAGCACGTTGCCGACGGCCGGGTGCTTCGCGTTCTCGTGGATCTGCGTCCGCCACCGCATCCCGACCGGCTCCAGCAGCCCGACGCCCGTGTAGATCACCGGCAGCGCCCCGTCAAAGGCCGCCGCCAGTGCCTGCGCGGAGTTGGAGGGGTCGTCCTCGTCGTGCCGCGCGGCCCGCTGGCGGGCGGCGAGCAGGGCGGTGGCGAACTCGGCGTCGGACAAGTCGGTCAGCCCGAGCGTCTGCACGAGGCGGAGCACGGCGCCCAGCGAGTAGCCGAGCGCGGCGCGTGGCTGGAGGCCGCCCGGAATGGTCACGTGGTCGAGCCCGTCCGCCTCGGCGATCTCGGCGAGCGTGCCGCCCGAGGTGATGGCGAGGCGCCGGGCGCCGCGGGCCCTGGCCTCGTCAAAGGCCGCGAGCGTCTCCTCCGTGCCGCCCGAGTAGCTGGACGCGACCACGAGCGTGCGCTCCCCCACCCAACCCGGCAACGCGTACCCGCGGTTGACGCTGAACGGGAGCGGCGACGACGGCTCGATGATCCCGCGCACGAGGTCGCCGCCGATGGCGGAGCCGCCCATTCCGCACAAGACGATGCCGTCCAGCGCGCTCGGGTCGATCTCGAAGTCGTCGGCCGCGGCGCCGCGGCGCCAGCCCTCGGCGAGGTGGTCCGGGAAGGCGCGGACGGCGCCGCGCATGTCACCGGGGTCGAGGGACTCGTCGTAGAGGGTATCGGCCAAAGCGGTCGGAGGGGAGTCGGAGGGGGGCACGTCAGTCGACCGGCTCGTCGGCCATCCGGTCGGCGATGCGGCGGGCGAGGCCGCCGTCGGGTTCGTCGAGGCCGAGGAGCTCGGCGAGGTCGCGGTTGTGGCAGGCGAGGAAGTACTCGAGCAGGCGGCGGACCGCGTCGGCGTCGGGCTGGCGCAGGGCGCGCCTGGCGAGGTCCTCGGCCTCGTCCATCGTGAAGGCCCGCACCACGCGCTTGACGAGCGTGAGGTACGCCGGCGAGGCGCTCAGCGTGTCGACGCCGAGGCCCACGAGGAGCGGCGTCACGCGCGGGTCGGCGGCGACCTCGCCGCAGACCGAGACGGGCACGCCCACGGCCTTGGCCGCCCGGACGGTCTCCGCGACCAGGCCCAGCACGGCCGGGTGGAGCTCCCGGTACAGACCCGCCACGAGGTCGTTGCCCCGGTCGACGGCGAGCGTGAACTGGGTCAGGTCGTTGGTCCCGATTGAGAAAAAGTCGACGTTCCGCGCGAACAGGTCCGCCTGGAGCGCGACGGACGGGACCTCAACCATGATCCCGAGCGGGACCTCGGCGCGGTGTGGGAGGCCCTCGGCCTCGAGCTCGGCGCAGACGGCCCGGAACGTGCGCCGGAACGCCCGGACCTGCTCGATGCCCGACACCATCGGCAGGAGCACCTTCGGCGGCGCGTCGTGGGGCGCGGCGGCGGCGGCGCGCAAGACGGCGCGGAGCTGGGGCCGGAGGAGGTCGGGCTTGTCGAGGAGGATCCGCAGGCCGCGCCACCCGAGGAACGGGTTCGACTCCCGCCGCGACATCGGCAGCACCTTGTCGCCGCCGAGGTCGAGCAGGCGGAACGTGACGGCGTGCGGCGCCGCGGCCACGACGGCGTCGCGGTACACCTCGTACTGCTGGTCCTCGTCGAGCGCGCGGCCCTGCGTGAGGAACAGCATCTCGGTCCGGAACAGGCCGACGCCCTCGGCGCCGTACTCGTGGAGGAGCGGGAATTCCTCCCGGAACTCGACGTTGGCCTGGAGCCCGACGCGGTGCCCGTCGCTGGTCTCGGAGGGCGAATCGCGGAGCGCGTCGCGGTCGGCGGCGATGGCGTCGAACCGGGCCGCCTTCCGCTCGGCCCGCTCGAGCGTCTCGGCGTCCGGGTTGACGATGACCGTCCCCGAGAACCCGTCGACGACGAGGACGTCGTCGGGCTGGACGTGCTCGGCGAGCCCGTGGAGGCTCACGACGGCCGGCACGCCGAGCGCGCGGGCCATGATCGAGACGTGGCTCGTCGGGCCGCCAAAGTCGAGGACGACGCCGAGCACGCCGCGCCGACTGAAGAGGAGGACGTCGGCCGCGGTCAGGTTCTCGGCCACGACCACGCGGTTCGGGTCGATCCGCGAGACCGCCCGCCCCTGCTGGAGGTTGCGGAGGACGCGGTTCTGGACGTCGAGGAAGTCGGCCGCGCGCTCGCGGAGGGCCGCGTTCGGGCTGGCCTCGAGCCGCCGACGGTGCTCCTCGAGGACGGTCTGGACGGCCCACCCGGCCCCGGACCCGTGCTCGCGCACGCGCTCGACGACGGCGTCGTAGAACTGGCTGTCGCGGAGGACCAGCTTCTGGGCGTCGAAGATGCCCGCCGAGTTGTCGCCGAGCTTCTGGTGGGCGACGACGGCGATCTTCTTGAGTTCGCGCTCGCTCCGGGCGACGGCCCGCTCGAACCGCTCCAGCTCGGCCTCGACGTCGTCCGCGCTCATGTCCTCCGGGCGCGCCTGGTA
>JAAXJP010000315.1 GCA_012269805.1 Rubrivirga sp. | reverse complement strand
TGGGACCAGGACGACTGGGGCGACGCGGTCGACGTCGACAAGACGCTGTCCGAGTCCGACGCCGCTCAGTCCGACGCGCGCGTGCTGCCCGTCGGCCACATCAACCCCGACAAGCTCCGGATCGACGGGGACGCGCTCGCCTTCGTGAAGGCGTTCGCCACGGCCGGCAAGCCGATCGCAGCTATCTGTCACGCCCCGTGGCTCTTGATTGAGACCGGCCTCGTGGACGGCCGCAAGGCGACCTCGTACACCTCGATCCGGACCGACCTCCGCAACGCCGGCGCGGACGTCCAGGACCAGGCGGTCGTCAAGGACGAGGACGGCCCGTTCGTCCTCATCACGAGCCGCAACCCGGACGACCTCCCGGCCTTCAGCGAGGCCATTATCGAGACCGTCGGCGCCGCGCAGCCCGCGTAGCCTTCGTCTCCCCCGCCTCGACGCCGAGGCGGGCCCTCTCGCGCCCCGCTGGCCCCGGCTGGCGGGGCGCTTCGTCAGGGGAGCTCACGCCTGATGAAGCGAACGTGAACTGCCGCGCCCGAGGACGTAAGTTGGGGACGTGATCGTCGTCCCCCCACCGACCGCGTCGTGAGCCGTCGCCAGTGCGCCGCGGTCCCGTACCGACTCGGCCCCGACGGGCCGCAGCTTTTGCTCGTCACCAGCCGGGCGAAGGGCCGCTGGATCGTGCCGAAGGGCGACGTCGAGACCGAGCTGGGGCCGCGGAAAACGGCCGCGCAGGAGGCGTACGAGGAGGGCGGCGTGTCGGGCCGCGTCGAGAAACGGCCGTTCGGTAGCTACGACCACGACGGCGGGCTCGTCGACGCGTACCTGTTGGCCGTCGAGGTCGAGCACGCCGCGTGGCCGGAGGACGGCCTCCGCGAGCGCCGCTGGGTGCGGGCCCGCGAGGCCGCCGTCCACGCCGAGGTCGCCGGGCTCCGCCCGATCCTCGACGCCGCGGCGGCCCGGATCCCAGGGGCGCCGGACTAACCGCCGACCGGGAACTCGATCGAGATCGTGCCCGGGTAGCGGATCGGCCCGAACTGCGTGTTGATCGACGGCCGCGCCTCGAGCCGGATCGTCTGCCGCTGGCTGCTCACCCCGGCGACGTTCCCGACGAGCTGCGCGAGGTCGCCCACGTTGCGCCCGAAAAACTGGACGAGATCGAGCTCCATCTGGATCGGGAGGTCGACGGCCTGGCCAGGCGGGATCTGGCGGTCGTCGTTGTAAACCCCGGAGATGGTCTCCGTGCCATCGAGGAAGAGCGTCCAGTCGAGCGAGACGAGTTGGGCCGCGACGGGGTTGTCGGACGGGTTCTCGGCGCCGACGTGCAGCGTGAAGCGCAGCGGCACCTCGCCCCGCGTCGCCGCCGCGCCGAGGCGGGCGAGGTCGGCCGCGCCGAGCGACCCGCCGTTCCGGAGCCGGTCGAGGTCGACGCCCGCAACGAGCCCGTTCGAGAGCCGGTCGAGCTCGAAGTCGACCTCCTGAAGGGCGGCGAGCTGCTGGAGGGTGGTGCAGCCGGGGATCGCGAGGAGGACGCCGAGGACGGCGACGGCGAGCGGAGCGGGACGGGTCATGGCGGGAAGGGTGACGAGATTGCGTGTACGCGCGAGCCCGACTCGGGTCCCGCGCCCGTCAGCCGCCCCGACTCGCTCCCGCGTCACGTGCCCCCTCATCCGATCGTCGTCGTCGCCCACGACCTCCGCTCCGCCCACAACGTCGGCTCCATCTTCCGCACGGCCGACTCGGCCGGCCTCGCGGGCGTCGTCCTCACCGGGTTCACGGCGACGCCCGACCACCGGGGCGTGGCCAAGACCGCGCTCGGCGCGGAGGACGTCGTCCCGTGGCGGCACGTCGCCGACGTCCACGACGCCCTGCGGGAGCTCCAGGCGGAAGGGTACACCGTGGCGGCCCTCGAGCGCGTGCCCGAGGCGGTCGGCCTCGGCGACGTGCCGGACGGGGCGTTCCCGCTCGCGCTCGTCCTCGGGAATGAGGTCCACGGCGTCCCGCCCGACGTGCTGGCGGCGGCCGACCTCGTGGTCGGGATCCCTCAGTACGGCACGAAGGCGTCGCTGAACGTGTCGGTCGCGTTCGGCGTCGCGGCGTACGGGCTGGTTGCGCGCGTCCGGGAGGCCGTTGGATCCGGCTGAAGCGCCATCGCGTTGGCCGGGCCCTGGCCCTCCCCCCTCTCCCGCCATGCTCATCCGCCCCGGCCGCTCGTCAGGAAACCTCATCGACCGCCGCGGCGGCGGGGGTGGCAAGATCGGCCTCGGCATCGGCGGCCTGATCTTGCTCCTCGTCGGCGCCTTTTTCGGGCTCGACCTCCGGCCGCTGCTCGGCGGGGGCGGGGCCGCGGCGCCGCCCCAGAACGAGCAGGCCGTCGAGCCCGACGACGAGGCCGGCCGGTTCATCGACGCCATCCTCGTCGAGACCGAGGACGTCTGGGGCGAGCTCTACCGCGAGTCCGGCGAGACGTACCGCGAGCCGAACGTCGTCCTGTACTCGGGGATCACGCAGACCGGATGCGGGACGGGGCAGGCGCAGATGGGCCCGTTCTACTGCCCGAACGACATGTCGGTCTACCTCGACCTCTCGTTCTTCAACCAGCTCCAGCGGATGGGCGCCCAGGGCGAGTTCGCCGTCGCCTACGTGATCGCTCACGAGGTGGCCCACCACGTCCAGAACCTCGAGGGGCTCCTCTCCCGGTCGCGCTCGAACGCGATGTCGGTCCGGACCGAGCTCCAGGCCGACTGCCTCGCCGGTGTCTGGGCGTACCACGCTCGCGGCGAGGACGGCCGCCTCGTCCTCAACGACGCTGACATCGAGTCGGGGATCTCCGCCGCCGCCGCCGTCGGCGACGACGCGATCCAGCAGCGGGCCGGGCAGGCCGTCCGGCCCGAGTCGTTCACGCACGGCTCCAGCCGCCAGCGTGTCGACGCGTTCCTGAGCGGCTACCAGTCGGGCGACTACCGCGTCTGCTTCTCGTAGGGCCAGGCGACGGCGAGCCACAGGTCGCCATCCCGCCCGAACGCGACGGTCCACGCCCCGGACCCGTCGGCCTCGGCGCGGGCGTGGGCCCGGTCGGGGGGCACCCCGGCGGCGTCGAGGTCCAGCCGGACGGACCGGCCGCCCGCGCGGAAGCCGGTCCGCTGGCCCTTGAGGACGGCCTCCTTAAGCGTCCACAGAAGCGTCTGCGCATCGTCGGTCGGGCCGCCGAGGCGGTCGAGGAGCGCGTGCTCCTCCGGGTTCAGGATGCGCTGCCAGAGGTCGGGCCGCCGCGGCGCGACCCGTTCGAGGTCGACCCCGACCGGGCCGGTCGCGACGGCCGCCAGCGCGGCGGCGCGGTCGGCGCGGGCCGTGTGGGCGATCGAGACGTGGAAGCCGGGCAGTTCCGGCGCGCCGTCGGCGCCGACAGCGAGCGGCACCGCCTCGGGCGCGACGCCGAGGCGGGCGGCGGCGAGCGTCCGGGCGCCCGTCCGGCCGAGGGCGAACTGTCGCCGACGGTCGGGGTGGCCGAACGTCCCCAGGCGCGCGTGCTCGCCGGCGGAGAGGGCGGGCGGCGGTGCGTCCGCGGCCTGCACGAGGCGCGCGTCGAGGCCTACGGGGAATCCCCATTCGCGCGGGTCGAGGTCCGTCATAGGGGTCGGCAGGCGGCAGAGCGGTGGGTCTGTGACAGACGGACTCGCACATCGGGGACCCCCCGGTGCACGTCGTAAGTTTAGAGTCCTTCAGTCTCGGTCTTCGATCCCCGGCTCTATGAGTGCCCTCCCCATGCCCACCTTGCCCATGCCGCCGGCCGACACCGTCCAGCGCGCGCGGGAGTCGTTCTCGGACTTTGTCGAGGCGTACCGCGACAAGCTCGCGCACCTGTTCGGGACGCGGCACGACCTCGACTCGGGCGGGACGGAGCGCGGCGTCGCCCCGTTCGTCATCCAGCGGTTCCGCGATGTCGACCCGCTCTCCGTGTATGTGCCCGAGGCCTACGGCGGGCGCGGCGGCACGATCGGGCACAGCCTGACGGTCCTCGAGGAGACGAGCTACCACTCGCTCCCGCTGAGCCTTATCGTCGGGATCAACGGCGGCCTGTTCCTCCAGCCCGTCGCGAAGTACGCGACGGACGAGGCCAAGGAAGACGTCCTCACCTCGTTCGTCCGCGACCGGAAGTTCGCCGGCCTCATGATCACCGAGCCCGACTACGGCTCGGAGGCCCTCTCGATGGAGACCGGCTGGCGGCAGACCGAGCGGGGCACCTACGAGATCCACGGGACGAAGCACTGGGCCGGGCTCACCGGCTGGGCCGACTACTGGCTCCTCACGGCCCGCCCGCGGACGTCGTCCGGGGGCCTCCGCCGCGACGTCGACTTCTTCATCGCCGACGCCAACCGGCCCGGCCAGCACGTCACGGTCAAGGAGCTGTACCCGAACCTCGGGCTCAAGATGATCCCGTACGGCCGGAATCGGGTCGACGTCGAGGTCCCCGAGGCGGCCCGCCTCGAGCCCCACGCGACCGGCGTCAAGATGATGCTCGACATCCTCCACCGGAGCCGGCTCCAGATGCCGGGCATGGGCATGGGCTACCTCCGGCGGATCTTCGACGACGCGCTCGACCACGCCCGCGAGCGGTTCGTCGGCGGCAAGCCGCTCCTCGACTACGACCAGGTCAAGGCCCGCCTCGCACGCCTCCAGACGTTCGTGACGGGGACGGCCGCCATGTGCATGGAGACGGCCGGGACCGCCGGCGTCGACCGCGACCTCTTCGGCGACGGGCTCAAGGCCAACGCGTTCAAGACCGTCGTGACCGACTGGATGCAGGAGGCCGCCCAGTCGTTCCTCCAGCTGATGGGCGCCCAGGGCTACCGTGAGGACCACCGCGCCGGCCGCGCCCTCGTCGACTCCCGCCCGTACCAGATCTTCGAGGGCTCGAACGACATCCTGTACCAGCAGGTCACGGAGTCGGTCGTCAAGGCCATGCGGCGGATCAAGGAGGCCAACCTCGGGGCGTACCTCCGGGACGAGCCGCTCACGGCCCGCGCCGCGGCCACGTTCGGCGACACGCTCTCGTTCGACGTCGACTGGTCGATGCCGCAGCGGAAGCTCGTCGACCTCGGCAAGGCCATCTCGCGGATCGTGACCATGGAGATGACGATCGAGATGGGCGAGCGCGGGTTCTCGTCAGAGCTCGTCTCGAACATGCTCGAGGAAACCCGGGCGGAGGTCCGCTCGATCCTCGAGACGTACCGCCATGGCAGCCTGACCGGCGTCGTGGAGGATGCCGGGGCGCCCGAGTGGCTCGCCCGTGTCCGCGTCGGGTCGTGACGGGACGGTCCGAGCCGGGCGAACACGACCCGTACTTCGGCCAGTACATCGATCTCGCGGCCGCCGACGACCTCGGCGACGCGCTCGGCCAG
>JAAXJP010000649.1 GCA_012269805.1 Rubrivirga sp. | reverse complement strand
GTCGGAAAGCGCGCGTCCAGCCCGCCTGTTCCCACTTCGCCGCGTCCTCGCAGAATCCGGGCTCTCCGCCTCGGCGCCGAGGCGGACGGGGCCGGTGTGCCGGCGTCAGGCGTCGACGGCCGCCGAGGCGGGCGCGCCCTCGACCGTCTCCGCGTGGCCCGCGGCGTCGACGCGCGTCCGCTGCATGACGATGGGGAGCCGGCGGCCGGAGCCGAACGCCTTGCCCGACACCCGGAGGCCCGGCGCCGCCTGGCGCCGCTTGTACTCGTTCCGGTCCACCATCCGCGCCACGCGCTCGACGAGGGCGAGGTCGAAGCCGGCCTCCCGCGCGATCCCCTCCGGCGAGAGGTGATCTTCGACGTAGCCGACGAGGATCGCGTCGAGCACGTCGTACGGCGGCAACGAGTCCTGGTCGACCTGCCCCGGCCGGAGCTCGGCCGACGGCGGCTTCGTGATCGTGCTGCGCGGGATGACCTCCCGGCCGGCGCGCGCGTTGATGTGCTCGGCGACGCGGTAGACCTCCGTCTTGAGCACGTCCGACAGGACGGCCAGCCCGCCCGACATGTCGCCGTAGAGCGTCGCGTAGCCGACGGCCATCTCCGACTTGTTGCCGGTCGTGAGGAGGAGGTGGCCGAACTTGTTCGAGATCGCCATGAGCGTGAGGCCGCGGCTCCGGGCCTGGACGTTCTCCTCGGCCACGCCCTCCTCGGTCCCCTCGAACAGCGGCGCCAGCATGCCTTCGAACGCATCGACGGCCGGGCGGATCGCGACCTCGTGGAACTCGATGCCGAGGTTCTCGGCGAGCGCGCGCGAGTCGTCGACGGAGCCCGACGACGAGTAGGCCGACGGCATCGTCACGCCGACGACGCGGTCCGGCCCGAGCGCCTCGGCGGCGATCGCGCACGTGACCGCCGAGTCGATCCCGCCGCTCAGCCCGACGAGGGCCTTCTCGAACACGCCCTCCCCCGTCTTCTGCACGTAGTCGCGGACGCCGAGGACGAGGGCGTCGTGGATCTGCGCCGTCGTCTCCTCCGCCTCGGTCCCGAGGTCGGCAGACCCGACCGGGGCGCCGGGCGCGTCGGGGTCCCAGACGACGAACGCCTCCTCGAAGAGCGGCGCGTGCCAGAGCACCTCGCCCTCGGCGCTCTGGACCTGGCTGTCGCCGTCGAAGATCAGCTCCGTGTTCGCCCCGACCTGGTTGACGTAGACGAACGGCACGCCGTGCTCGCGACAGCTCTCGTGGATCAGCAGGCGCCGCTCGGCCGGCTTGCCGGTCGCGAACGGGCTGGCCGAGAGGTTGACGAACAGGTCGATCCCGAGCGCCGCCAGCTCGTCGATGGGGTTCGCGGCGTAGAGGTGGTACGGCGCCTGCTCCTCGTTATTCCACATGTCCTCGCAGAGGTGGACGCCGAGCCGAAGGCCGCCCCACTCCATCGTCTTCCGCTCGGGGCACGGCTCGAAGTAGCGGTACTCGTCGAACACGTCGTAGGTGGGCAGGAGCGTCTTCGACGTCGCGTCGACGACGTCGCCGTCGGCCAGCAGGAGGGCCGTGTTGAAGAGCCGCTTTCCGACGGGCGTCTCGTTCCGAACGGGGGCCCCCACGAGCGCGCCGAGGCCGGGGGGGAGCCGGCGGGCGAGGTGCTCGACGGCCGCGTCGACGTCGTCGAGAAAGTCCGGCCGGTCGAGGAGGTCCTGCGGCGGGTAGCCCGTGACGCAGAGCTCGGGGAAGACGGCGAGGCCGGCGCCCGCCTCGGCGGCCCGGCGGGCGTCCCGGAGGATCCGCTCGACGTTGCCGGCGAGGTCGCCGACGGTGGGGTTGATCTGGCAGAGGGCGATGCGCATGGGGCTCGCGGGCGGGGGCCATGGAAATGGCGGAGGGCGCCTCCGGGATCCGTACCGGCGCGAATGGCAGGCCGCCGCCGGCACGCGCGCCCAGCCTGGCGCCTACTCGTCCTCGCCCTCCGGGACGGCCGGCGCGTCGGTGTCGAGGGGCACGCGGACGCCCCGGCCCAACGCCTCGGCCGAGGGGACCGCCGGGCGCGTCGCGGCCACGTCGCGCTCGCTCAGCCCCCGCCCCCGGCGCTCGGCCACGTCGCGCGGGACGTAGAGCCGGGGCCGGCCGGGCGCCCTCCCCTCCGCGGCGAACCGGACGAGGACGTAGTTCGTGACCGCCGCGACCTCGGCGTCGCTGAGCTCCGGCATCGGCGGCATCGGGGCGCCGTAGTCGCCCGTGTAGAGCCCGTAGAGCACGAGGTCGACGAGGTAGCCGCGCCCGCCGTCGGCCCGGAGGTGGGCCGCCTGGTTCTGGACCGGCGGGTACATCCCCCGGCCGGACCCGTCGACCGTGTGGCAGTTCTGGCAGTTGCGGAGGTACGTGTCCTCGCCGAACGCCCTCCACTCAAACGCGGTCACGCTCGCGGGGGGAATTGTCCGGGACGGCTCGACGTCGGCCTCGGTCGCGACCACGAGCTGCGCGCTCCGGGCCCACGCGAAGAGGGCGGCCCCGAGCACGAGGCCCGCGACGAGCGCGTAGGTGACGGCGTTGGCGAGGAGGTGGCGCATGGAGTGAGAGGGGCCGCCGCGAGCCTGAGCCTGTGGGCTCAGGCCAGGGCGAACTTCTCGAGGTGGACGTGGGACGGGGGCACGCCGTGCGCAAGGAGGGCCTCCTCGACGGCCTCCATCATCGGCGGCGGGCCGCACACGAAGAACCGCCGGACGAACCGCTCCTTCGGCAGCCGCCGGTCCAGCAGCTCACCCGTCACGCGGCCCTCCTCGGCGGCCCAGTCGTGCGGGGGCTCCTCCAGGACGAACACGGTCTCGAGGTCGAGCCGCTCTTTCAGCGCCTCGATCTCCTCGCTGTAGGCCAGCTCGTCCTCGGTGTTCGTGCTGTAGATGAGGAGGAGCGGGCGCGGGTCGCCGCGGTCGGCGAGCGTGTGGAGAAAGCTCATGATCGGCGTGATCCCGACGCCGCCGGCGATGAACACGTACCCCGGAGCCTGGGCCCGATCGACGGAGAACGCCCCGTGCGGGCCGTCGAGGTAGACCGTCGTCCCCTCTTCGAGCCCCTGGAGCCGTTCCGAAAAGTCGCCGAGCGCCTTGACCCCGAACGAAAGTCGGGTCGGCTCCTCGGCGCTCGACGCGAACGAGTACGGGTGCTCCTCGACCGTGAAAGGCGTGTCTCCGACCTTGACCCACGCGAACTGGCCCGGCTCGAAGGAGAGCCCGTCGTGCCCCACCGCCTCGATGTCGACGTCGACCGTCCCGCCGCCCTCGTCGCGGACCCCGACGACCCGCCACGGGCGGCGCTTTTGGAGCCACGGCTTCACCAGGCGGAGGTAGGCCACGAGCCCGACGAGCGCGAGGCTCGAGGCGACCCAGAGGACCTGCTTCCAGAGCGTGTTCACGTAGAGGCCCGCCAGCGACACGTGGGCTTGCGCGAAGACGAGGGCGGCCACGCCGAGCGCCGTGTGCGTGACCCGCCACGCCTCGTACGGGATCTTCCACTTCTCGCGCCAGACGGCCGTCGCCGCCAGCGCGACGAGCGCCGCGACGGCCGCCAGCCCGAGCTTGCTCGCCCACGTCCCCCCGAACGGGTTGAGGAGCGCGAGGCGCGCCGGGTGCTCGACGAGGATCAGCACCGGGTGGAGCAGGATGAACCCGATCGCCACGAGGGCGATCTGGCGGTGGTACTTCAGGACGACGTCGATCCCGTAGGGGTACGTCAGCGGCTGGAACCGCGCGATGAGGACGAACTGGATGCCGATCTGGGTCAGCCCGACGAACCCGAGCGCGACCGACATCTCGACCCAGAACGACCGGCCCGTCGGGACGGGCGGGGCGAGCATGAGCCCGATCGGGGCGAGCGCCACGAGCAGGTACAGGCCGATCCAGAAAAAGCCGAAGACGGTCCGGCGCACAGAGTTGTCGGTGGGGGACGCCTCACACGCCGAACGCTCTCCGGGGTGCCCCTGAACTGCGGGCGCCTGTCGGCGAGCGCGGGATCGCTCACACCAGCCAGCCGACGACCAGCATCGCCGCGAGCACGAGCGCCGTGCCGGGAATGATCGCCTTCCGCATCGCGGCCGAGCCCGTCGCGACCACGATCCCGCCCTTTACGACCGTGTTCGAGGCCGCCGCCAGCGTGACCGCGGTCGCCGCCGTGTCGAGGCCGACCGACCCGCCGGGCCGGCTGAGCTCCGCCATCGAGAGCGTCACGGCGTCGACGTCGGCCAGGCCCGAGGCGATGGCCGAGGCGTAGAGGCCGGTCGTCCCGAGGTACATCTCGGCGGCCTTCGAGCCGACCAGGATCACGGCGTAGAGCGCGCCGAACGCGAGCGCCGACTTGAGCTCGAACGGGTTCGTGAACGCCGCCTCCTCCTCGGGGTCGGCCTCGCCCTCCTCCTCGGCCTTGCGGTTCCGGACCCACAGGAACGCGGCGTAGGCGAGGCCGGCCACGCCACCGGCCGTGATCGCGGGCCAGACGGCGCCGAGGAGCGCGGGGTTCACCACGCCCGCCTCGACGAGCACGCGGGCGAACATGACGGCCCACGCCGCGAACACGCCCATCGCGAGCGCCCCGGACAGCGCCGCCTTCGCCTTGCTCCGCTCCGCGAACGACAGCGTCGTTGCTGTCGACGACGCCAGCCCGCCGACGAGGCCCGTCAGCCCGACGCCGCGCGTGGCGCCGACCACCTTCGTGAGGACGTAGCCGAGGAACGAGATGCCCGAGATGAACACGACCATCAGCCACACCTTGAACGGGCTGACCACGTCGAACGGCGGCGGGCCGTACGTCTCGTCGGGGAGGACGGGCAGGATGAGCGCGCTGACGGCGGCGAACTTGAGCGCCGCCTCGAGCTCGTCCTCCTTGAGCGCCCTCACGAACCGCCGCGACTCGGGCTTGAGCTCGAGGAGGATCGCGACGGCCACGCCCACGGCCACGACGACGCCGAGGTCGGCGGTGAGGCAGAGCGCGCCGAGCAGCGCCGTCACGAAGACCGCGACCTCCGTCGTGAGCCCCGTGTCACCGCGGGCCACGCCCGCTCGGTACGCCGCGACCGCGAACGCGCCGACGGCCAGCAGCACGGCCGCCAGGATCCACGGGCTGCCGAACGCGGCCGAGAGGACCGCCCCGAGCCCGCCCATCAGCGCCAGGAGCGGGAACGTTCGGATGCCGGCGTAGGGCGACGAGGCACCGTTCTCCTCGCGGCGGTGCTGGAACTCCCGCTGGGTCCCGATGAGGAGGCCGAGCGCGAGGGCCGCGCCGAAGCGGCCGAGAATGGCGACGGGGTCGGAGGGCACAGGGCGGGCGTGTTACCGGAATGTGACGCGGCCTACCCGCGAGGCGCCGGCGGGTTCGCGCGCCCCACCTCGGCACTCGCCCTCCGGCTGTACATTTGGCGAGAGGAGACCCGCAG
>JAAXJP010000586.1 GCA_012269805.1 Rubrivirga sp. | reverse complement strand
GGAGGTAGACCTCGGGGTTCGCGGCCGTCGAGTCGATGTACGCGTTGACACCGTCGACGTAGGCCGAGATCATCGTCCGGAGCCGGTCCGAGAGGCCGTCGAACTGATCGGCCCGCTCATCGGGCGTGTAGAAGACGGTCCGGATGCCTTGGTCCTGTGGGAGAACGGCCGAGCCCTGGAGCTCGGCGAGGCGGCCGGTCGCGGTCCGCCAGAACGTCTCGAGCTGGAACAGGCGGTCCTGGCCGGTCGCGAAGCCCTGGCCGAAGAACACGGCGGCCTCGGTCTCGGCCGTGACGTGCGGCACGCCGTAGGCGCCGCGGTCGATGGCGACGGTCGTGCCGTCGGGGGCCTCGAGGGTGAGGTCCGTCGCCGTCTGGCCGACGGCGACAAGGGGGAGCGCCAGCAGGAGGGCGCCGAGGGCGGAGCGAAGGGGCATGGAGAGCACGGGGTGGAAGCGGTTCCGGATGCCCATGAATCGCGCGCCGGCACCGAGCGTTCCGGGCGGGTAGACTCTCACCTCTCCCCCCGACCCTGCCGTGCTCGACCGCGTCCGCTCTCTCGCCGACGACCGCTTCCCCGAGGTCGTCCGCCTCCGCCGCCAGATCCACCGCCGCCCTGAGCTGGCGTTCGAAGAGCACGAGACGGCCGCGCTCATCGCCGAGACGCTCCGCGGGATCGGCCTCGAGCCGACCGAGGGCGTCGCGACGACGGGCGTCGTCGCCCACGTCGGGGGAGGGCGCCCCGGCCCCACCGTCGCGCTCCGGGCCGACATCGACGCCCTCCCCATCCGCGAGGCGACCGGACTGGACTTCGCCTCCGAGGTCGACGGTCGGATGCACGCGTGCGGCCACGACGCCCACACGGCGATGCTGCTGGGGGCCGCGCACATCCTGCACACGCTCCGCGACGACCTCGCGGGCACGGTCCGCCTCGTGTTCCAGCCGAGCGAGGAGAAGGCGCCGGGCGGGGCGAGTGTGATGATCGAGGAGGGTGTGCTCGGCGAGATGGACGGGCGGGGGCCCGTCGAGCGGATCTTCGGCCAGCACGTGTTCCCCGACCTCCCGGCCGGCACGCTCGGCGTCCGCGCCGGTACGTTCATGGCGAGCGCGGACGAGGTCTACCTGACGGTCCGCGGGAGAGGCGGGCACGCGGCGGCCCCGCACCTTCTCACCGACACGGTCCTCGCCCAAGCCCACATCCTGACGGCGCTCCAGTCGGTGATCTCGCGGAACCGACCGCCGGGGGTCCCGTCGCTTCTCTCGTTCGGGCGCGTGGCCGCCGAGGGCGCCACGAACGTGATCCCCGAGGAGGTCCGCCTCGACGGCACGTTCCGGTCGATGGACGAGGACTGGCGCTTCGAGGCCCACGACCTCATCCGGCGCACGGCCGAGAAGACGGCTGAGGCGCTCGGCGTCACGTGCGAGGTCCGGATCGTCGTCGGCTACCCGGTCCTTCGGAACGACGAGGCCGCGGCCGCGCTCGTCCGCCAGACGGCCGTCGACTACGTCGGGGACGAGCGCGTCGTCGACCTCCCGATGTGGTACGCGTCGGAGGACTTCGCCTTCTACACCGAGCAGGTCCCGGGGGCCTTTTCGGTCCTCGGCGTCGGCAACGAGGCCGAGGGGATCACGCACGGGCTCCACACGCCGAAGATGACCGTCGACGAGGAGGCGCTGCGGACGGGCATGGGCTTCCTCGCCGCGCTCGCCGTCCGCCAGCTGGCCGGATAGGCCCACCTCGGCGACTCCCCTGAGCGGAGTCGAAGGGCCGAGGCGGGCGCCGTCGGGCCGAACGTGTGCCGTCATGGGGCGTCTTCCCCTCATGATCCACGCCCTCCGCCCTGCCTTCCTCGCCGTCACGTTGATCGCTCTCGGGGGGTGCGGCCCCGCCAAGTCGCTCGCCGCCGACGTGTTCTACGACGAGGTCGGCCTCGACGCCTCCCTCGTCCGCGCCGACGTCGCCTACCTCGACGACGGGCTCGACAAGCACCGGCTCGACCTGTTCCTCCCGTCGCCGGACTCGGTGCGGCAGCGGCCGTGGCCCGTCGTCCTGTTCGTCCACGGCGGCGGGTGGGTCGAGGGCGACCGCCAGCTCACGTTCGGCGGCGAGGACCTCTACGGCAACGTCGGCCGGTACCTTGCGGAGCGTGGGATCGGGGCGGCCGTGACCAGCTACCGGCTCCAGCCCGGCGCGACGTGGCGGGAGCAGCGGTCCGACGTGGCGGCGGCGCTCGCGTTCGTCCAGGACACCGTCGCCGCGCGCGGCGGCGACCCGGCGCGCGTCGTGCTGATGGGCCACTCGGCCGGCGCGCAGCTCGCCGCTCACGTCGCCTTCGACGCGAGCCTCCGGGAGCGGGCCGGGGCCGAGCCGGTCTGCGGGCTCGTCTCGGTCAGCGGCGCCGCGCTCGACCTGACCGACGCGGCCACGTGGGAGGCCGGGGCGCGTTTCGGTTACTACGCCGAGCGGTTCTCGCCCACCCGGGAGGAGATCGCCGGACCGCCGCCCGACCCCTACGCCTGGCAGGTCGAGGCCTCGCCCACGAGCTATGTCACGCCCGAGGCCCCGCCCGTCCGCGTCATCTACGCCGACGGCGAGGCCGACTATTTCCGCACGCAGGCCGAGGCGCTCGCGCGGGCGCTCGGCGCCGCGGGCGTGCCGTACGAGACGGAGGTTATGGCCGCGTTCAACCACGAGGTCGGGGCGCTCTACCTCAGCCGGGCGGACCGCCCTGCGGGTCCGGCGGCCGTCGCGCTCGCGCGCGCCTGCCCCTGACTTACTCCGCCTCGATACGGTCGCGAGGTGCCCCGCCGTCCGACCGAGGCGGGCGGCGTCAGGCCGGGCGGTAGGCCCGGCTGACGAGCTTCCACCGGCCGCTCCGGAAGCGGGCGTACGTCACCGCCGCCGGGACGCCGGTCTCGAGCAAGAGCGCCAGCCCCAGACCGGCCACGCCCAGCGCGGTCGTCGCCCCGAGGTAGGCGGCGGGGAGGACGAACCCGACAAGCGCGGCGACGTGCCCGACGAGCGGCCACCGCGTGTCGCCGCTCGCCCGGAGCGGCCCCTTCGCGCCGGTCACCACGCCCCACAGCACGACGCTGACGCACGTGACGCGGACGAGGGCGACGGTCGTCGGGAGCACGGCCGGGTCGCTCACGAACAGGCGGCTGACGGGCCCGGCGAACGCGAACACCGCCGTCGCGGCGAGCACGTAGACGGCCACGGCGATGCGGAGCGCGTCGCGGGCGTAGGCGCCGGCCTCGCCTTCGCGCCCCGTCCCGAGCGAGCGCCCGACGAGGCTGCTCGACGCGAGCCCGAAGCCCCAGCCTGGCGTGTTCATGAGGTCACGGATCCGGAGGGCGACGACGAACGCGGCCACGACCTCCGGCCCGAACAGGCTCACGACGGCCATCAGCGGGAACTGGCCCCCGGTCTGGACGAGGTTCGTGAGCGCCAGCGGCGTCGCGATCTGGACCAACTGGCGGGCCGTCGTCGCGTCCCAGCGGACGGCCGCCCGCCCGATCTGGACCGGCAACCGCCCGACGCCGGGGAGCCGCCCCCGGAGGAGCCCCCACGAGAACACAGCCGTGACGGCCACGCTCGACACGACCGTCCCGACCGCGGCGCCGACCACGCCGAGGTCGGCGCCGAAGATGAGCCACGCGTTGAGCCCGATGTTGAGGACCGCCCCGCCGGCCCGCGCGAGCATCGGCGTCTTCGCGTCGCCGGCGCCCACGAGCGCGCGGCTGGCCACGAGGTTCAGCGCGGCGAACGGCATCCCGAGGGCGGCCACCCGGAGGTAGGCGGCGCCGAGGGCGACGGCCTCCCCCCCGGACCCGAGCAGGCCGATGAGCGGCTCCGCAAACACCCCGACGGCCGCCGCCAGCGGGACGACCGCGGCGAGCGCCAGCGCCGCGCTCGTCGTCACGGCACCGCCGATGGCGTCGCGGCGGCCGGCGCCGAACCGCTGCGAGACGAGACTGAGCGTCCCGCCCGCGATCCCGCCGCCGACCATGAACGCCAGCAGCCAGAACGGCGTGGCGTACCCGACGCCCGCGATCGCCGCCGTCCCGAGCGCCGTCCCCACCATCGCCACGTCGGCCGTCGACTGCGACATCCGGGCGACGCCGGTCACGATCCGGGGCCACGCGAGGTCGGAGACGCGGCGCGCGCGGCGCGTGCTCACGAGGCCCAGCGAGGCCAGCACGAGACCGACGCGGTCGACGGCGAGGCGGATGGGGGCGAGCAGCGTGTCGAGCATGGACCTCTCGTATCCCGGCCGCCGTGGGCTGTTCGGAGACCGCGGGCCCGAAAGGGCTTTCTCGCCGGGACCTTCACCGCGCCTGCCCCGGCCCTTTCCACAGGCGCCGCCGGACGCCCGGCCCCGGCCGCCTCGGGCGCTTTGCGGAGACACCGCGGTGGGCGGGGCGATCCCCCAGACCCCGCCCTGCGCTGAACGGCAGTGCGGGGGTCGCGTTGTCCCCGCCCCTCTCCCCTCCCGTCCCATGCACGCCATCCAGTTCGACCAGTTCGGCGACCCCGACGTCCTCCAACTCCGCGAGGTCGCCGACCCCGAGGCCGGACCCGGCCAAGTCCTCGTCCGCGTCCACGCCGCGTCGGTCAACCCCGTCGACACCAAGATCCGGAGCCGAGGAGGCGACTACGGAATCGAGCCGCCGGTCGTCCTCGGGTACGACGCGGCCGGCGTGATCGAGGCCGTCGGCGACGGCGTGGACGACCTCACGGTCGGCGACGAGGTGTTCTACACGCCCGACCTCAACGCGACCGGGACCTACGCCGAGCTCCACGCGGCCGACGCCGGGCACGTCGTCGTCAAGCCCGACCGGCTGTCGTTCGAGGAGGCCGCGGCGATCCCGCTGGCGGCCTGCACGGCGTGGCAGGCGCTCGTGACGCGGTGCCGGCTGGAGGTCGGCGAGCTCGTGCTGATCCACGGCGGCGGCGGCGTGGGCCACTTCGCCGTCCAGATCGCCCACGCGGCCGGGGCCGAGGTCGTCGTCGTGGGCAACGCGGAGATGGGGGACACGCTCCTCGACCTCGGCGCCGACCGGTTCGTGGACTACGAGAGCGGCGACTCTATCGCTGAGGTGGACGACCTCTCGTGCGGCCTCGGCGCCAACGTGATCCTCGACACCGTCGGCGGCGACACGCTCGCCCAGAGCGTGCCCGCCCTCGCCGAGTTCGGGCGGATGGCGACGATCGTGGGCGACGCCGGCGGCGGGCTCGGGCAGGCCTACCGGAAAAACGGGACGGTCCACCTCGTGATGATGCAGCGCGACGGCGGGATGCTCGACCAGATCGCCACGCTCGTCGACCGCGGCCTCCTCCGCCCGCTCGTCGCCGACGTTCTGCCGCTGGCGGACGCCGCGGAGGCCCCCCGCCGCCTCGCGGCGGGAGGGGTCCACGGCCAA
>JAAXJP010000656.1:4278-5426 GCA_012269805.1 Rubrivirga sp. | reverse complement strand
GGCCTTTCTCGACCCCGTCGACGTGGACCCAACGAACGGGCAGGCGATCTACGTGGCCGACCGTGGGGCCGGGGCCGTCCTCCAGTTCACCGCGGAGGCCCGGCTCGCCGCCTCGTTCCCCATCTACGACGTCGACCCGACACAGCCGCTCCGCCAGCCGGGCAACGCCCGGGAGCGGACGCGCGCGCAGCCCGTCGCCGTCGCGGCGGGTTTGGAGGGGGCGCTCTATGTCCTCGACGGGTCCCGTCGGCACGTGCTCCGACTCGACTCCGAGGGCGCCGTCGAGCGCGTTCTCGGAGCCGGGGCGCTCGTCGACCCGGTCGACGTGGCGGTGGGCGACGACGGGACGCTCTGGGTCGCCGACGCGGGAGCGGCCGAGCTCCGGGGGTTCGACCCGTTCGGGGCATCTGGGCCCGTTATTGCACTGCCCGGTGCCGTCGGGCGGCCGGTCGGGGTCAACGCGAGCGGAGCCGGGCTGGTGATCTCCGGCACGCGCGGCGTGATGGTCGTCCGTGACGGCGCGGCCGACGTCGTCCCGCTCGACCCGTCCGGGGCCCCGTTGCGCGGGGCCGTCCACCTCGGCGACGCGCTGGTGGGCGTGACGGCATCCGGGGTCTTGACGGTGGGGGAGATCGGGCGGGATTGATGCGACCGGCGCCCGCCGGTACGTTGTCCGGCTCCCCCTCCGCACCGCGCCCGCCCTCCGCTACCTCGTCCGCCGCGTTTTTCTCGTCCCGCGCCCGATGAGGCTGCTGTTCGTCGTCCTGCTCCTGGGCGCCCTTGGGGCGTCGGCGGCGGCGCAGACCGTGCGGCGCGACACGTTCGCCCTCGCCCCCGGGCAGACCGTCGCCCGACTCGACGCCCGGCCGATCCCCGGGACCGAGACGGTCGCGGTGTTCCGCGACTCGGTCTTCGTCCCGCTCGGCCCGGACGGGTACACGCTCGACGGGACCGGCCGCCTCGACCTCGCGACCGAGGCGGACACCCTCCGCTACGTCGCCGTCGCCTACCGCACGGCACCGGTCGTCGGCCCGGTCCGGGCGCGCGTCCCGTCGGTCGACTCGCTGCGGGCGCTCTACGCGCCGGACACGACGGGGGAGCGCCGCCGGCCGCCGGCGTCGACGCGCCCGCCGCCGGCCATCCAGACG
>JAAXJP010000656.1:0-4268 GCA_012269805.1 Rubrivirga sp. | reverse complement strand
CCGCGACGTGTCGGTGACGTCCGCGATGCGGCTATCGCTGGAGGGCGAGGTGGCGCCGGGCGTCGCGCTCCGCGAGGCCCTCACCGACGAGGACACGCCGATCCTGCCCGAGGGCACGACGCGCCAGCTCAGCGACCTCGACCGCGTGTTCGTCGAGGTCGAGAGCGCCGCCGTCCGCGCCCGCCTGGGCGACGTGGACTTGGTGTTGCCGGGCTCCCGCTTTGCGCCCCTGGCCCGCCAAGTGCAGGGCGCCGTCGTGGAGGCGGGGGTGCCGGCCGTCGGGCTCGTGCGCGGTGGTCGCGTCGTGGCGTCGGGGTCGGCCACGCGCGGCCGGTTCCGAAGCCAGGACGTACCGGCGCTGGAGGGCGTCCAGGGGCCGTACCGGCTGGAGGGGGAGGCCGGCGAGGCGTTCGTCGTCGTCGTCCCGGGGAGCGAGCGGGTCTACCTCGACGGGCGCCTGATGGAGCGCGGCGCGGGCGCGGACTACACGATCGACTACGCGGCGGGCGAGCTCACCTTTACCCCGAACCGCCTCATCACCGCCGAGCGGCGGATCACCGTCGACTTCGAGTACACGTCCGGCGGGTTCACGCGGACGCTCCTCGCGAGCGGCGCCGACCTCGACCTCGGCCGCGGCGACGACCCCCGCGGCCGGCTCGGCCTCCGCGTCTACCGCGAGGCCGACGCGCTCGGCAGCGTCGCCGACCTCGGACTGAGCGACGACGATCTCGACCGGATCCGCGCGGCCGGTGACGACGACGTGCTCGTGCCGGGCGAGCAGCGCGTCCCCTTCGACCCGGAGAGCCCGTTCGTCCTCTACACGCGCCGCGACTCCCTCGTGGCGGGCGATACGGTCTCGATCTTCGTGCCCGCCACCCCGGGCGACGCCGACGTCTTCCGCGTCCGGTTCTCTCGCGTGCCGTCGGGGCAGGGCGACTACCGCCGCGCGGGGGCCGTGCGCAACGGGATCTTCTACGAGTACGTCGGCCCGGGGCGAGGCGACGCGGTCCCGTTCCGAATCCTTCCGCGGCCTGCCAGCCGGACGCTCCTCGACGTCCGGGGCAGCGTCGACGTGCTCCCGGGCGTCGAGCTGTTCGGGGAGTGGGCCCGGTCCGTGGACGACGGCAACACGCTGTCCGACCTCGGCGACGGCGACGACGGGGCGGCCGCGACCGAGGTCGGCCTCCGACTGGCGGCCGTCGAGGTCGGGGGCGGCGCGCTCTCCGGCGAGCTCGTCCGCCGCGACCGCGCGGACGCGTTCCGCCCGCTCGACCGGGTCCGCGACGTCGACTTCAACCGTCGCTGGAACCTCGCCCGGGGCGGGACGCCGTTCGGCAGCCGGCTCGACACGCTCGGCGAGGCCGTGACCGAGGGCGCGCTCCGGTGGGCCCGCGAGGGACTCGGCGAGGTCGAGGTCGGCGGTGGGCACCTCGACCTCGTCGGTTTCCGCTCGACCCGCGGCGCGCTCGACGCGGCCCTCGGCTCCCTCGACGGGACGGTGCTCACGCTCGAAGGCTCGCTCGCGGAGACGGGCGGGACGGGCTTCCTGATCGACCAGCTCGGCCGCGGCCAGTTCCGCCGAGCGCAGGCGCTCGCCGCGACGCGATGGGGCCGGTCGCGGCCGAGCCTCGCCGTCGAGCACGAGCGGCGGACGCAGGACGGCGGCCTCCGCCAGGACTCGCTGCTGACGAACGCGTACGGCTTCTGGGCCGTCCGCCCCGGCCTCGGCGTCGCCGTGGGCCGGGCCGAGGGCGAAGCCACGGTCGAGTACCGACGCGAGGCCGAACCGCTCGGGCCGACCGGTACGGAGGCCCTCGCCGACGCCGCACAGGCGGTCACGGTCGAGGCCTCCGGGCGGATTCGCGGCGGGGCAGTCCAAACGGAGGGCCGCGTCGCGTACCGCCGCAAGCGCTACGGCGAGGGCTTCCGCCTGCTCGGCCGGCAGGACGCCGAGTCGGTCGCGCTCAAGTCCTCGACGCGAGCGTCGCTGTGGGGCGGCGCGCTCGACGGCCGGCTCGTCTACGACGCCCTCACGGAGCGGGCTCCGATCCTCCAGGAGACCTACGTCCTCGTGGGCCAGGACCTCGGCGAGTTCGTCTGGCGCGACGGGCAGGGCGAGCCGCGCGCCGGCGAGCCCGACGGCGTGGCGCAACTCGACGAGTTCTTTCCCGAGACCACCCCGCTCGAGGGCACCTACCTCCGGACGTTCGTCCCCAGCACGGAGCTCGTCCCAACCATTGGTGTGGGCGTCGGGCTCCGGCTCGACACGCGACCGGGCCGGCTCGCGGCGGGGGAGGGGGCGCTCGCCCGCGCCCTCCGCGCGGTCGCGTTCCGGACCACGGTCGATGTCCGCGAGCGGACGCGGGAGCGCGACGTGCTCCGCGTGCTGCTCCTCGACCCGTCGGTCCTCCAGAGCACCGAGGGCGGCGCCGAGGCGGGCACGGTCGACGGGCGGCTCCGCGTCGAGCAGGAGGTCCGCCTTTTCCCGGACCTCCCCGACCGCGGCGCTCGGCTCGTGGCCGACCACACGCGCTCGACGAGCCGCCTCGCGGCGGGCCTCGAGACGCGGCTCGCCCAGACCGGCCGGGCGGAGGCCTTCGGCCCGCTGGGCGGCGGCCTCGACGGGCGCCTGGCCCTCGTGGCGTCGCGGCGGCGGACGGTCAGCGAGGCGTTCGCCAGCCGGACCTACGACCTCCGCAGCCTCGGCCTCGAGGCCTCGCTCCGCTGGACGCCGTCGGACCGCCTCACCCTGTCGCTCGCCCCGACCGTCGCCGACCGTGCCGACGCGCTGGCGGGGCCCGGCCGGCCGACGGGCGCGCTCGTGGCCCGCCTCCCGGCGGAGATCCGATGGACGCGCTCGGGCCGGTTCTCGGCCGCCGCCCGCGCCGAGGTCTCGTCCGTGGCGTTGCGGGGTGAGGGGGCCGGCGGCCTCGCCCTCTTCGAACTGACCGACGGCCGCGGGCCGGGCACCTCCGGGCTGTGGGGGATCGACGCCCAGATTGGGCTGACCGACCGGCTCCGCGGGTCCGTGGTGTACGACGGCCGCGCACCCGCCGGCGCCTCCGTCATCCAGACGGTCCGCGTGCAGGTCTCGGCGACGCTCTAGAAGGCCGCCCCGCGCGAGACCCCGCGCTCGCGATCAAATGCCGGTGGATTGGACGACCGGTTGCGGGGATAGCGCGCCGTACGGCCGTCCCAGCCGGCCCGCCGCCGCCTCGGTAACACTCTCGTAATGGCGAGCGGGCATCTTCGCGGCCGCCGTCCGGTTGCAGTACGCGCCCGGCCGGTTCTCCCACACCCGCCCACCGCGATACGGTGGGGCCCGGCACACGACGGCACCCCGCCCGCCGGCCTCCGACGCTCCTGCCCGCCATCGGCCCCCTTCTTCTCAGTCGACCCGACCTCGGCGCCACGTCCGACTGGGGCGTCCACGGGGGCGCCCGCGGTCGGTTCGGGACCGGCGTGCGGATCGACCGGGGCGGCCGGGTCGTAGGCGCCGTCCTCGCCTCTCCCCGGTCCGCGCCCCTCCGCGCGTAGCGGCCGAGGCCGGCCACCTCCCGTCCCCCATGAACCTCTTCAGCTTCCTCACCGGCTCCCGCCCGCCGCTCGTCGACCGGTCCCTCAACGACCTCGGCGCCATGCTGGACACGGCCGACTCGATGTTCGCCGCGGCCACGAACTGCCTCCTCGACAACGAGAACCTCCACGTCGACCTCTCCGCGCAGGACGACCTCATCAACGAGCGCGAGCAGTCCATCCGCCGGGCCATCCTCGAGCACATGGTCGCCGACCCGCAGGTCGAGACGTCGCTGAGCCTCCTGCTCGTCTCGATCGTGCAAGACGCCGAGCGGTGCGGCGACCTCGCAAAGAGCATCGCGAAGGCGTCCGAGTTGGCCGTCTCGCCGCGGATGGGCCGCCACGTCGACGCGCTCCGGCCGATCCGCGACCGCGTCCAGTCGACGTTCCCCCGCGTCCGGCGCTCGTTCATCGTCGGCGACTCGAAGGTGGGCCGGACCATCATGGAGGAGCACGACAAGACCAAGCAGGACGTCGCCGACTACCTCCGCGAGCTCGCCATGGCCGACGACGTGACGTCGAACGAGGCCGTCGTGTTGGCGGTCAGCTCGCGGATGATCGGGCGGACGTCCTCGCACCTCTCGAACATCATCTCGGCGGTCGCCCTGCCCTTCGACCAGGTCCGCAACTCCCCGACCTGGGAGTAGTCGCTCTCCGCTCCCCCCACGACACGGCTCATGCCCACTCCCGAC
>JAAXJP010000705.1:1143-5430 GCA_012269805.1 Rubrivirga sp. | reverse complement strand
CGCCGCGGCGGTGACGCGGCCGGTCACGGCCGTCCCCTCGAACGTCGGTGGGAAGAGGGCCGGGTCGAGGTCGAGCGCGGAGAGGAGCTCGGCGGACCAGTCGCGCGACTCGAGGCCGAGAAGCAACGTCCCGCCGGCGCCGGCCCGGTCGGTCGCGGGCTCGCCCGTGAGGCGGTAGCGGACGTAGTCCTTCGGCAGCAGGGCGTGGGCGGTCCGGGCGAACGTCTCCGGCTCGTGGGCCCGCACCCACAGGAGCTTCGGCGCGGTGAACCCGGCGAAGGCGTCGTTGCCCGTGAGCGCCACCAGGCGGTCCCGCCCGCCGACGGCGCGGCGGATGGCGTCGCACTCGGCGAAGGCGCGGCCGTCGTTCCACAGGAGGGCGGGCCGGAGGACGGCGCCGGCCGTGTCGAGGAGAACGAGCCCGTGCATCTGGCCCGTCAGCCCGACGCCGGCCACGGCGGCGCCCGTCGTCGCCGTCTCGCGCAGCACCTGGCGGACGCTCGCTCGCGCCGCGCGCCACCAATCGTCCGGGTCCTGCTCGCTCCCGAGGGGGACCGGCGCCGTCGGCGCGGCATGCGGCGCGGACGCCTCCCCCACGACCCTCCCGTCGTCGCCGACGAGGAGGGCTTTTGTGGCGGTGGTCGAGACGTCGAGGCCGAGGAAGAGGGGCATGGCGGACGCCGCGACCGAGGCCGCCTCGGTCGCGGTCTCGGCGGGGCTAGCGGATGTGCTGGAGGATCAGGTTCTCGTAGCGCTCTTGCCGGCCGCTCGTCTGCGCCGGCTCGCCGAGGCGGTCGCCGATCTCTGCGAGCGCCTCCAGCGTGAGGTCGCCGGCCTCGAAGGCCGCGCCGTGGCCCGCGTCGAAGCTGGCGTAGCGCGCGGCCCGCATCGCCTCGAGGTCGGAGTTCCGGAGAAGGTCGTCGGCGATGACGAGCGCGCGGGCGAACGTGTCCATCCCGCCGATGTGGGCGTGGAACCGGTCGAGAAGGTCGGTCGAGGTCCGGCGGACCTTCGCGTCGAAGTTGATCCCGCCGCCCTGGAGCCCGCCCGCGCGGAGGAGGACGAGCATCATCCGGACCGTCTCGGTCAGGTCGGTCGGGAATTGGTCGGTGTCCCAGCCGTTGTGGGGGTCGCCGCGGTTGGCGTCGAGGCTCCCCAGCATCCCGGCGTCGGCGGCGACCTGCATCTCGTGCTCCATCGCGTGGCCGGCGAGTGTGGCGTGGTTCGTCTCGAGGTTCAGCTTGAAGTCGTCGGCCAGCCCGTGGCGCTCGAGGAAGCCGATGACCGTCGCCGCGTCGTAGTCGTACTGGTGCTTCGTGGGCTCCATCGGCTTCGGCTCGATGAGGAACACGCCCTCGAAGCCGTTCGCGCGGCCGTAGTCGCGGGCCATCGTGAGGAACCGGGCGAGGTGCTCGGTCTCCCGCTTCGTGTCGGTGTGGAGCAGGGTCGTGTAGCCCTCGCGGCCGCCCCAGAACACGTAACCCCGGCCGCCGAGCGCGATCGTCGCGTCGATGGCGTCCTTGAGCTGCGACGCCGCGAACGCGACCACGTCGGCGTCGGGGTTCGTCGCGGCCCCGTTCATGTAGCGCGGGTGCGAGAACAGGTTGGCCGTGCCCCAGAGGAGCCGGGCGCCCGACGCCTCCTGCTTCTCCTTCGCGTACGCCACGATGTCCCGGAGCCGGGCGCGCGTCTCGGCCCGCGTGTCGCCCTCGTCCACGAGGTCGAGGTCGTGGAAGCAGTAGTACGGGACGCCGAGCTTGGTGATGAACTCGAACGCGGCGTCCATCCGGTCGCGCGCGCGTTGCTCGGCCGTCGCAGCCCGGTCCCACGGGAACGAGATCGTGCCCGGCCCGAACGGGTCCCCGCCGGTCTGGCGGAACGCGTGCCAGTAGGCGACGGCGAACCGGAAGTGGTCCTCCATCCGCCGGCCGGCCACCACGCGGTCCGCGTCGTAGTGCTTGAACGCGAGCGGGGTGTCGGAGTCCGGCCCCTCGTAGGGGACCGGGCCGACGTCGGGGAAGTACTCGGTGTCGCCGATCAGGACGGGCATGGGGCGCGGGGGCGGGAGACCGCTTCCACGTCCGACGCCGCGAATGTGTCCGCCTCGGCGACGCCGTAGGCGGGGCCGCCGAGGCGGCCGGGGCCTACGCCCGGCCGAGCTGGCGCGCGATCTCGTCGAGGAGCCCTTGCCGGAGCGCCGGGACCTCGCTCGCGCCCTGGTCCGAGTCGTCGCCCAGCCCGTGGCGGCGGACGCTGACCGTGCCCGCCTCGGCCTCGTTCTTGCCGAGGATGAGCATGACCGGGACCTTCTCGACCTCGGCGTCGCGGATCTTCCGCCCCACCTTCTCCGAGCGCGTGTCGACCTCGACGCGGAGGCCGGCGCCCTTGAGGTCGTCGGCGACGGACCGGGCGTAGTCGTCCTGGTCGTCCGTGATCGGGAGGACCTTCACCTGCGTCGGCGCGAGCCACAGCGGGAGGTTGCCGCCCGTGTGCTCCAGCATCACGCCCACGAACCGCTCGAGCGACCCGAACGGCGCCCGGTGGATCATGACCGGCCGGACGCGCTGGTCGTTCTCGTCGATGTAGGTCAGGTCGAACCGCTCCGGAAGGTTGTAGTCGAGCTGGACGGTCCCGAGCTGCCAGCTCCGGCCGAGCGCGTCCTTGACCATGAAGTCGAGCTTCGGGCCGTAGAAGGCGGCCTCGCCCTCCTCCTCCACGGTCTCCAGTCCCATCTCGGCCGCGGCCTCGCGGATGGCCTGCTCGGCGCCGTCCCACTGCGCGGGCTCGCCGATGTACTTCTCCGTGTTCGCGGGGTCGCGGAGGGAGACCTGCGCCGTAAAGTCCTCGAACGCGAGCGCCTTGAGGACCGTCAGCGTGAGGTCGATGACGTTCTTGAACTCGTCCTTGACCTGCTCGGGCGTGCAGAAGATGTGGGCGTCGTCCTGCGTGAAGCCGCGGACGCGCGTGAGGCCGCCCAGCTCGCCCGACTGCTCGTAGCGGTAGACCGTCCCGAACTCCGCCAGGCGGACCGGGAGGTCGCGGTAGGAGTGCGGCTTGTGGGCGTAGACCTGCGTGTGGTGCGGGCAGTTCATCGGCTTGAGCAGGTAGCCCTGCTCGTCGCCGCCGAGGGTCGGCGCGGCGCCCTCGGCCCCGTCGCCGCTGTTCGCCAGCTCCGCCCCCTCGCTAACGCCCTCCGCCTCGGTGCCGAGGCCGGCGGAGCCGGAGGCCGCGCCCTTCTCAAACATGGGCGGGAACTGGCTGTCGGAGTAGTACGGGTAGTGGCCCGAGGTCCGGTACAGCTCCAGCCGCCCGATGTGCGGCGTGACCACGGGCTCGTAGCCCCGCTTGACCTGCTCCTCCTTGAGGAAGTCGACGAGCGTCTCGCGGAGGCGGGCCCCCTTCGGGAGCCAGATCGGGAGGCCCGGGCCGACCTTGTCGGAGAACATGAACAGCTCGAGCTCGCGGCCCAGCTTCCGGTGGTCGCGCTGCTTGGCCAGCTCCAGCCGTTCGAGGTGCTCCTCCAGCATCTTCTGCTTGGGGAAGCTGACGCCGTAGATCCGGGTGAGCTGCGGGCGGGACTCGTCGCCGCGCCAGTAGGCGCCGGCGAGGGACAGGAGCTTGACGGCCTTGATCGGCTTCGTGCTGGCGATGTGCGGGCCGCGGCAGAGGTCGGTAAAGCCGCCCTGCGTGTAGAACGTGATCTGGCCGTCCTCCAGGCCCTCCAGGAGCTCCAGCTTGTACGGGTCGCCCTTGGCCTCGAAGTGGGCGACGGCCTCGGCCTTCGGCACGTCGCGGCGCTCGAAGGCGCTGTCGGTCCGCGCCAGCTCGATCATCTTCTTCTCGATCGCGGGGAGGTCGTCGGCGGAGAGGACCGGGTGGTCGGTCTCGCTGAGATCCACGTCGTAGTAGAACCCGGTGTCGATCGACGGGCCGATGCCCAGCTTGACGCCCGGGTAGAGGGCCTCGAGGGCCTCCGCCATGAGGTGGGCCGAGGAGTGCCAGAAGGCGGCCTTGCCGCCCTCGCTCTCCCACGTCAGGATCGCGACCGTCGCGCCGTCGGGGAGGGGGCGGTCGAGGTCGTGGACCTCGCCGTCGACCTCGACGGCGAGCGCGGCGCGGGCCAGGCCGGCGGAGATGTCCTGGGCGAGGTCGCGGCCGGTCGCGCCGTCGGGGAGGGCGCGGGTGGAGCCGTCGGGGAGCGTGATCTGCATCGGGCGGGCGGAAAACGGGGGCCGGGCCCGCAAGCTACCGGCCCCGGGCCGACGGGCCCCGGGGCCCCGGCGAAGA
>JAAXJP010000705.1:0-1133 GCA_012269805.1 Rubrivirga sp. | reverse complement strand
GCCCACGAGCGATCCCGTCCGCCTCAGCACCGGGGCGGGCGGAGTTGAAGTCCGCCGGGAGCCGCGAACGCGAGTGGAGGGCCGGGGTATCCTCCCCGAACGCGCTGTTTCTCTGTCCATGTCCGCCCCTCACTACCGCGTCGCCGTCGTCGGGACCGGGTTCGCCGGCCTCGGCGCGGCCGTCCGCCTGTTGCAGGAAGGGGTCGAGAGCCTCGTCGTGTTCGAGCGGGCCGAGAGCGTCGGCGGCGTCTGGCGCGACAACACGTACCCCGGCGCGGCGTGCGACGTGCGGAGCCACCTCTACGCGTTCTCGTTCGCCCCGAACCCCGACTGGAGCCGACGCTACTCGCCGCAGCCCGAGATCCGGGCCTACCTCGAGCGCGTCGCCGAGCGGTTCGGCGTCCTCCCGCACGTCCGGTTCGGCCACGACGTGACCGAGGCGGCCTGGGACGACGGCGCGGCCCGCTGGACGATCGAGACGAGCGGCGGGACCCACACCGCCGACGTGCTCGTCGCTGCGCCCGGCGCGCTGGCTGAACCGCGGTATCCCGAGATCCCCGGCCTCGGCGACTTCGCGGGCGCCGTCCTGCACACGGCGCGGTGGGACGACGGGGTCGCCATCGACGGCGCTCGCGTCGCGGTCGTGGGCACGGGCGCCTCGGCGATCCAGGTGATCCCCGCGATTCAGTCGCGCGTCGAGGAGCTGATCGTCTACCAGCGGACGCCCGCGTGGGTGATCCCGCGCCGCGACGCGCCGTTCGCGGAGGGCACGCGGCGGCGCTTCCGCGAGCGGCCGGGCGTCCACGGGCTCCTGCGCCGCGCGCTCTTCGGCTACCACGAGGTCAACGGGCTGCCCTTCCGCCACCCCCGCCTCGCGGAGCAGGTCGAGCGCGTGATGCGCTGGCGCCTCCGCCAGCAGGTCCGCGACCCGGAGCTCCGGCGGGTCCTCACGCCCGACTACCGCCTCGGCTGCAAGCGGATCCTGCTCTCCGACGACTACTATCCCGCCCTCACGCAGCCCAACGTGACCGTCGTCGACGGCGCGCTCCGACACGTCCTCCCGCACGCGACCGTCGGCGCCGACGGCGTCGAGCGCCCGACCGACGTGGTCGTGCTCGCGACGGGCTTCCACG
>JAAXJP010000631.1 GCA_012269805.1 Rubrivirga sp. | reverse complement strand
GCCTTGACCGTGCTCGGCACGGCCTCCTCGACGAGCGTGTTCCAGGCGCGGCACCCGCCGCACTGGCCGGCCCAGCGGATCGACTCGTGCCCGCAGTCCTGGCAGACGTAGCGGGTTTTGGACTTGGCCATGGGTCGGGAGCGCGTGGGGTGGGAAGAGCGGGGGCGTCCGCCTCGGCGGTCGCGCCGTGGAGAAACGGTGGGCAGTCGGTCGGCGTCCGGGGAGGCCCGTAGCTTGCCCGAGGCGGAGCCTCGGAGGTTCTGCCGCCGGCCGGACCCGGAAGATCGCCCCGGCCGCTGCCACCCGTCCGTCACATGGAAGTCCCCCCGAGCGACGCCTCCCTCGCCGCGCGCGTCCGCGCCGGGTGCGCCCCCCTCTGGCGGATCCCCGGCGGGCTGCTCCAGGGCTTCGGGGCGTACTGCCTCCTCATGGCGGAGGCGTTCAACCTCCCCCGCGACCTCCGGCCGTCGCTCTACGCCCGCAACCTGGCCACGCAGATGGTCCAGGTCGGCATCGACTCGATCCCCATCGTGTCGCTGGCGACGGCGTTCTCGGGCGGCGTCGTCGTGGTCCAGGCGATCTACCAGCTCGAGAACCCGCTCCTGCCGCTCTCGATCGTCGGGACGTTCGCCGAGCAGTCGATCCTGCTCGAGCTCGGCACGCTCGTCACGGCGTTCGTCCTGTGCGGCCGCGTCGGCGCGCGGATCGCGGCGGAGCTGGGGACGATGCGGGTCAAGGAGCAGATCGACGCGCTCGAGGCGATGGGGCTCAACTCCCGGAGCTTCCTCGTCGTCCCGCGCGTGCTGGCGGGCGTCCTCATGTTCCCCGTCCTCTACGTCGTGGCCGCGACGGTCGGGATGGTGATGGGCGGCGTCGTAGCCGAGCTCTCGGGCGTGCTCACGATCCAGACCTACTGGGAGGGCGCGCGCCTGTTCTTCCGCCCGTACGACGTGTTTTTCGGCCTCGTGAAGTCGCTCGTGTTCGGGTTCGTCATCACGAGCATCGCGTGCTACACCGGCTACAACGCCGAGGGCGGGGCCGAGGGCGTCGGGAAGGCGACGACGCGGGCGGCCGTGCTCGGCTGCGTCTGGGTCCTCTTCGCCGACTACGCCTGCGCCGCCCTCCTCCTGTGAGTGACGGGTGACGAGGAACGCACTCATCACCCTCCACCCCTCCCCGCCCCTCGTGATCCAGATCCGCGACCTGTCCAAGAGCTTCGGCGGCAACGCCGTGCTGCGGAACGTCGACCTCGACGTGCCGGAGGGCGAGGTCACGTGCGTGATCGGGCGGTCGGGCTCCGGGAAGAGCGTGCTCATGCGGCACATCGTGGGGTTGCTGGAGCCCGACTCGGGCCGCGTGATCGTCGACGGCGCGCCGCTCGACGAACTGACGTACTCGGAGCTCCGGCAGGTCCGGCGGAAGTTCGGCGTGCTGTTCCAGGGCGGCGCCCTGTTCGACTCGATGTCGGCCCGGGACAACGTCGAGTTCCCGCTCCGGACGTTCACCGACCTCACGCCAAACGAGATCCGCCAGCGGGCCGACGAGTGCCTCGAGCTCGTCGAGCTGCCGGACGCCGGCCCCAAGAAGCCGGCCGAGCTCTCGGGCGGCCAGCAGAAGCGCGTGGCCCTCGCCCGCGCCATCGCCATCGAGCCCAAGTACATCCTCTACGACGAGCCGACCTCGGGCCTCGACCCGGAGACCTCGAACACGATCGACGAGCTCATCCACCGCCTCGGCACCACGATGGGCACGACGAGCGTCGTCGTCACGCACGACATGCACTCGGTGCTCTCGATCGCCGACCGGATCGCGTTCGTCCACGAGGGGACCATCCCGTGGACCGGGACCGTCGACGACCTCCACCGGGCCGAGAGCGAGACGCTCCTGGCCTTCGTCCGCGCCAACGAGTACAAGATCGGCGTGCCGTCCGAGACGGCCTAGCGGGTGACGAGTGGGGGGTGATGGGTGAAGGGCCCGTCGCTCCGCTCTGCTCCTCACTCTTCCCCCTTCACTCTTTCCCCAGCCCATGCTCACCAACGAGATCAAAGTCGGCCTGGCGGTCCTGCTGTCGGCCGTGGTCATCTTCTTCGGCGTCCGGTTCCTGTCCGGGCAGTCGCTCTTCGGGGGCGGCTACGAGGTCGTGGCCGTGTTCGAGGACGCGCAGGGCCTGACGTCCGGGGCCATCGTCCGGCTCAACGGCGTCCGCGTGGGCGACGTGCAGGAGGTCCGGCTCGGCCCGAACGCGCGCGAGGTGTTCGTGACGCTGGGGATTGACGGCGGCGTCGACATCCCGCGGGGCTCGACGATCCAGACGTCGGGGATCAGCGCGCTGGGCGAGGTGGCCGTCGAGATCACGCCGCCGAGCGGGGCCGACGCCGGGCGCCCGCTCGTGGCCGGCGACACGCTCCGGGCCGTCTCCACGCCCGACATCTTCGACCTTATCGCGGGCGAGTCGAACTCGCTCACGGCCCGCGCCGACACGGCGCTCATCGGGGCCGTCAACACGTTCACGACGCTCGACGAGATCCTCCAGAACTCGGGCGGCGACATCGAGGCCGTCCTCGCCCAGCTCCGCTTCCTGACCCAGGCGACCGTCACGCTCGTGACCGAGGAGCAGGGCCGGATCGACCGGACGCTCGCCTCGCTCGAGGACGCCGCCGCCAACGCCTCGGCCGTCTCGGACCGCGTCGGGCGCAACGTCGAGGACCTCTCGGTCGTCGTCGGCAACGACGTCGTCGCGACGTCGGGGACGGTCCGCGCGCTCGCCGAGACGAACGCCGACTCGGTCACGGCCGCCGTCAACAACCTGTCGTCGGCGCTCCGCCGGGCCGACGAGCAGCTCGTCGAGCTCCGCGCGCTCACCCAGAACCTCGCCTCGCTCTCGGCCGACCTCGACTCGACGCTGAACTCGCCGGACGGGACGCTCGGGCTCCTCCTCAACGACCCGTCGCTGTACTACAACGCGAACGCGGCGGCGGCGGCGCTTCAGCAGATCCTCCAGGACCTCCAGGCCGAGCCCGGCCGCTACCTCCGCGAGCTCGACGGCGTCGTCCGGGTGTTCTAAGCGACGGCGGCCGACCCCGCCCGCCTCGGCGCCGAGGCGGGGCTACCGCGGGCCGGCGGCCTCGGCGCGGATCGTCCGGATCTGCTCAGCCGTCGCCAGCACGATGAGCGCGTCGCCGGCCGCGAGCGCCAGCTCGGCGTCCGGGTTGAACCGCCACTCGCCGGTCCCGGCCCGCAGCACGCCGACGACGACGGCGTCGAAGTGGCGCCGGACGTCGACCTCGGCCAGCGACCGGCCATCGAGGAGGCTCCCGGCGCCGACGATCACCTCCTCCAGGTCGAAGTCGAGCGCGTCGACGCCGAGGACCTGCTCCATGAACCGGTCCACGCGCGGGCGGAGGATCGTCTGCGCGATCCGGTCGGCGCCGATCTCGAGCGGCGAGATGACCTTGTCGGCCCCGGCCCGGAGGAGCTTGTTGATCGACGTCTGCTCGTTCGTCCGCGCCACGATGAACAGGTCGCGGCCGTCCATGATCTCGCGGGCCGTGAGGGCGACGAACACGTTCGACGCGTCCTGCGGGAGGACGAGCACGAGGCCGGCGGCCCGCTCGATCCCGGCCGCCCGGAGCGTGGCCTCCTCCTCGGCCTCGGCCTGGACGTACGGGACGCCGGCGGCGGCGAGCTGCTCGGCCCGGTCGTCGCGCCGGTCGACGACGACGACGTCGCGGCCGGCGGCCACGAGGTCCCGGGCGATCCAGTGCCCGATGCGGCCGTACCCGGCGATGACGTAGTGGTCGGAGAGCCGTTCGATCCGGCGCTGCATGGCCCGCTGGCGGATGGCGTCGTGGGTGACGAGGAACTGGACGACGCGGGTGGCGATGAACGCGAACGTACCGATGCCGACGGAGGCGTAGGCCATCGTGAACCAGCGGCCGGCGTCGGACAGGGGCTTGACCTCCTGGAACCCGATCGTGCTCAGCGAGATGAACGCCATGTACACCGCGTCCATCGGCTCCCAGCCCTCGATGAGCATGTAGCCCGCCGTGCCGACGCCGATCAGGACGGTCACGGCGCCGAGCCCGAGCAGGACCTCCCGGACGGTGCCCGGCCGCGAGCCCAGCGAGCGCGCGTCCGAGGCCACTACGCGAGCGCGAACGCCCGCGCCGCCCACGTCTCGCCGGCCGGCCGCTCGGCGCCGTGGGCCCGGAGGTCGCCGAGCGTCGTGGCGGTCACGTCGAGCACGACGGTCTCGGGCCCGGCCTCGCCGCTCTTCGTCAGCCGGCGGAAGGCCGGGCGTGGGAGGCTCTGCCAGTCCCCGTCGGCGTCGCGGAACGTGACCGCGAGGGGGGAGGCGAGCGCGAGGCCGTGGGCGTCGAGCGCCGACGCGACGGCCCGCTCCATCGTGTCGATCCCGCAGCCCGAGACGCCGGCGTTGAGGTCGGCCTCCGAGATCACGGCGCCGACGGCGAGCGCGCGACCGGCCAGCACGGCGGCCTCGGCCTGAACGGGGCGCTGGTGGCTGGTCCACGACGGGAGCCAGGCGGCCACCGACCGGCGGAGGGCGTCGGCCTCGGGGGCGTCGAGCGTGCGGTCGAGGAGGAAGAGCCAGACGCGGGCGGCGTCGGGGAGCGAGTCGAGCATGGCGGCAGAGGCGTTTTGGAGGATACGTCCCGCCGTGCGCGCCGATTCCGCCGCCCGGCGAAGGGCGCTCGAACCCGGGCCCGCGGCTCCATACAAAAGCGCCCGCACCCATCGACGCGCTGGGGATCGGCGCGCGGAGGGCGCGGGCGCGGAGGGCCCGGTGGGGAGGAGGTCTAGGCGTCGGGGCGCCCCTCGTCGCGGAGGTCGGCGAGGGCGCTGAGGTCGACGGCGCGGAGGGCCGCCTCGAGGTCGTCGTCCTCGACGCCCGAGCCCTCGACCTGGACCACGAACCGGTCGGCGACGATGAGGCTGAACTCGCCGGAGCGGCCCTCGGCGTCGTACTTGCGGAAGCCGCGCTCGCCGCCGAACGTGACCGTCCGCTCGTACGCCGAGCCCGACTCGCGGTCGATGTCGGCCATCGTCCAGCCGAGGCCCATCATGGCCATCGACGGGATCGCGCCGTAGTCCATGACGCTCACGTCGATCTCGGACTCGGCGCCCTCCTCGCCGTAGGTCGCCTCGACCTGCGAGATGGAAAAGCCCATCGCGCCGTCGGTCGAGCCCTCGACCTCCGACTGGGGCAGGCCCGCGGCCTCCTCGGGGAGCAACTCGCGGAGCGTCCGGAAGTTGACGGGCTCGGCCGGCGCGCGCTCGGCCTGCTCCTGCATTTGCTCGACGGCGTTCTGCATCTCCTGCATCCGCCCGAACATGCCGGGCTCGCCGGTCTCTTCGACGTCGCCGTCGAAGTCGCCGCCGCCGTCGCCGCCGCAGGCGGTCAGGGGGAGGG
>JAAXJP010000612.1 GCA_012269805.1 Rubrivirga sp. | reverse complement strand
CCGGGGGGGCGTCGGGGAGCACGCGGAGGAGGCAGGCGCCGCCGGCGGGCGTGGCACCGAGCGGACACGTCTGGGCCGCGACGCCCGCGGCTGCGAGCGCGATGAGAGCGGCGAGGAGCGAACGGGGCATGGCGGGGAGGGGCTGGGCTCCCACAAGCGGAATCCCATGCCGAACCGGCTCACCCCGCCGGCCTCGGTGCCGTCGCCGAGGCGGGCGGAACGAGATCGTGGGCGCCCGGGTCTAGCGTTGTCCTCACGCCGGCGCCCATTGTTCAACGGCAATCCGGGTGACGCGTGAGGGAGTCGGGCGTAGCCTTGGGCGTCCGTCCCTTCCCGCATCCGCCCGGCCGCCGTGCTGCGCAGTCTCTCCGTCCGCGATTACGCCCTCATCGAGGAGCTCGAGGTCGAGTTCGACAGCGGGCTCAACATCATCACGGGCGAGACCGGCGCCGGCAAGTCGATCCTGCTCGGCGCGCTGAAGCTGCTCCTCGGCGACCGCGCGAGCACGGAGGCGCTCCGGACGGGCGCCAAGAAGGCCATCGTCGAGGGCGTGTTCGACAGCGCCGACGAGGGGCGGCTCCCCCAGATCCTCCGGGACCACGAGATCGACCCGTCGGAGGGCGGGATGCTCATCATCCGGCGCGAGATCTCGGCGCGCGGCAGCCGGGCGTTCATCAACGACACGCCGGCGACGCTGGAGGTCCTGCGCGAGGTGGCCGCCAACACGATCGACCTCCACGGCCAGCACGAGCACCAGTCGCTCCTCCGCACCGAGACGCACGTCGAGCTGCTCGACAACTTCGGCGGCCTCGGCGGGCTCGTCGAGACCTACCGGAAGGCGTACCGGGCGACGGCCGCCCTCGTCTCGGAGCGGGCCGACCTCGTCCGCCGCGAGAAGGAGCTCCAGAAGCAGAAGGAGCTCTACGCGTTCCAGATCCAGGAGATCGACGCGGCCCGGCTCAAGCCCGACGAGGCCGACGCGCTCGAGGCCGAGCGCCGGATCCTCGAGAACGCCGAGCAGCTCTACGAGGCGACGGCCGAGCTCTACGCCCAGATCTCGGAGTCCGACGACGCGCTCTACGACCGAGTCGTCCTCGTCCGGAACCAGCTCCAGGACCTCGCCCGGATCGACGCGAGCTTCGAGGCCACGCTCACCGACATCCGCTCGGCCGAGATCGCGCTCAAGGAGGCCACGCAGTTTCTCCAGGGCTACAACGCCGAGATCGAGTTCAACCCGGAGCGGCTCGACGAAATCCGCGAGCGGATGTCGGAGATCGACTACCTCGAGCGGAAGTACGGCGGGACCGTCGAGGCCGTGATCGCCTACCGCGAGGAGATCGGCCAGACGTACGACCTCGCCAAGGACTTCGAGGGGGCCATCGCGCGGCTCGACGGGCAGATCGAGGAGGCGCAGGAGACGCTCAGCCAGGCGGCCTACCGGCTCTCGCAGAAGCGCCACGAGGTGGCCCAGCGGATCGAGGAGGCCGTCGGCGTCGAGCTGGCGACGCTGGGGATGCCGCACGCGCGGTTCCTCGTCCAGTTCGGGTTCCAGGACGACCCCGCCGGGTGGGTCCACCTCCCGGAGGGCGCCCGCCAGCGGCGCGTGACGGCGTTCCCGATGGGCGCCGACCTCGTCGAGTTCCACCTCTCGGCCAACCTCGGCGAGGAGCCGAAGCCGCTCGTGAAGGTGGCCTCCGGCGGCGAGGTCTCGCGCATCATGCTGGCGCTCAAGGCCATCCTCGCCAAGAGCGAGCGGCTGCCCATCCTCGTCTTCGACGAGATCGACACGGGCATCTCGGGGCCCATCGCGCGGCGCGCGGGGGAGTCGATGCACCGGCTGGCGCAGTTCCACCAGATCATCGCCATCACGCACCTCCCGCAGATCGCTTCCCTAGGCGACGTCCACTTCGAGGTCGACAAGCTGGTCGAGGACGGCCGGACGCGGACGCGGATCCGCCGGCTCGACGAGGCCGAGCGGGCCGAGGCCGTCGCCACGCTCCTGGCCGGGACCGACGTGTCGGAGGCCGCGCTCCGGAGCGCCCGCGAGCTCATCGAGGGCGGGCGGCAGGAGGGGTAGCGACCGCGGCCCCCGAGAGGACTCGGCGAGGCTCCCGGCGTCGGACCCGCAGCGGCCCTAGACTCTGAGCCGTGTCGTCCCGTCCGCCTCTCGTCCCGGCGCTCCGTCGCGCCCGGCTTCCGAGCCTCCTCGTGGCCGCCCTCGTCGCCCTCGGCGCCAGCGCGCAAGAGGCCACCGTCCGCGTGTCCGACGACGTGCTCGCCCGCGTTGACGACGACGCGTTCGGGATCCAGTACCACGACCGGACCTACGGCGACCCCCTGGCGCTCCAGAGGCTCGGCGTCCTGCCGCTCTCGAGCGTCCGGCTCTGGGCCTACCCGTCCGAGGTCCACCCCGCGCCGGGGGTCTGGGTGTGGGACGGCCTCGACGCCGCGATCGCCGAGGTGGTGGCCGCCGGGTACACGCCGTGGGTGTGCCTCTTCCAGGCCGAGGAGTGGTACACCGGGACGCCCGACGCGCCGTGGTGGACCGACGCCTCGGCTCACGCCGAGTGGCGGGCCGTCGCGTCGGCCCTCGGGGAGCGGTATGGCGACGTGGTCGGAGGGTGGATCGTGTTCGACGAGGTCAACCTGCTCCGGCCCGAGGGGCCCTACTACATGTCGCCCGACCTCTCGGCGGCGCTCTACCTCGACGCAGCCCGCGCCCTCCGTGCGGCCGACCCCGGCGCCCGCGTGGGCGGGCCCTCGGGGTTCTCGGGGTGGGAGAACGGGTACTGGGCGGCCCGCGTGCTGGCGACCGACGGCGGCGACGCGCTCCTCGATTTCGTTTCGTCGAACCTGTTCTTGTCGTGGGACGCCGATGACTCCGACGACGAGATCATGGACCGGACGATCTGGTACGAGGAAGCGCCGCTCAAAATCCGGTCGATGGTGGGGGACGCCGACGTGCGCCTGGTCCTCGACGCCTACAACGTCTCGGCACTGTGGACCCGGGACGGCACGCCGACCGGGGAGCGGTGGACGGACCCCCGGAACGTCGACACGTTCGGAGGGGTGGCGCAGGTGGCCGCGCTCCTCCACGCCGTCCGCGGCGGGTTCGATGTCATGCTCCGCTGGGAGACGCTGGGCGGCTACGGCATTCTGACGTGGTACCCGGAGTTCGAGACGCGCCCGCCGTACGACGCCTGGCGGCTGTTGGCCGGGCCCGGCCGGCTGGGGCCCGGGAGCGAACTCCTCCAAGTGAGCACGACGGAGCCGCCCCTCGCCGACCTGCCCCACCACTCGGGGCAAGACGTGGCCGGGTATGCCGTCCAGCCGTTCGCGGTGCGCGACGCGGCGGGCGTGAGCGTCGTCCTCGTCAACAAATACGCCGAGCCCCGGTCAGTCGTCGTGGAGGCGCCGATCGACGCGGGGCACCACGAGGTGTACCGGTTCGACGCCAAGCGCCACGCCTCCGCGTCTACGCCGCTGACCGGAGCGGGAGGGGAGGTCCGGCGAGGCGATCCGCTCGCCCTCGATCTCCCTGGCCAGAGCGTGACCGTCGTCGCGTTCGACACGGGCGCCGCGACGGCGCTCCAGGCAGACCTGGACGGACGCCCGCACGTCGTGTCCGTCGGGCCGAACCCGTTCGCGGGCGACCTCCGGGTCCGATACGCACTTCCAGCGTCGGCCGGCGTCACGCTCGACGTGTGGACGCCGGTGGGGCGGCACGTCGCTCGCCTCGCATCGGGGACCATCCCGGCCGGCACGCACGAGACCCGGGCCGACCTGTCGGCGCTGAGCCGCGGGGCTTATCTCATCCGGCTCTGCGCGGCCGGTGAGTGCGTGACCCGGACGGTCGGGAAGGTCCGGTGAGCGAGTGGGGCTACCCCGGGTAGCCGCCGGAGACGAACTGGCGAAGCCCCTCGGCCTCGCCCTCGGCCTCGCTCAGGCGGGCCCGCACGAGGTCCCCGATCGACACGATGCCCGCCAGTTCCCCGTCCCGGAGCACCGGGAGGTGGCGGATGTGGCGCGCGGTCATGGTCGCGAGGCACCCGTCGACGGTCTCGTCCGGGGCGACGGTCACGAGGTCTGCCGTCATGACGTCGCGGACGGTGGTCTCTCGCGAGGTCCGGCCCTCGAGCGCGATCCGCCGGAGGTAGTCGCGCTCGGTAAAGATGCCCCGGAGCGCGTCGTCCTCGATCACGAGGATCGACCCGACGTTGTGCTCGACCATCCGGCCGATGGCCTCGAAGACGGTGGCGTCTGGGCCGATGGTGACGAGGTCGCTCGGAGAGGGCTTGAGGAGTGATGCGACGGTCATGGCGGTGCGGGATAGGCAGTGACAACATAAGGGGTTGGGGCTGCGCATCTCGAATCCGCCCCGGGAGCCGTGGCTCCCCGGCATTCGGCCGGACCAACTCCTGCCGCACGGGGAGCCCCGCCCGCCGCGGCGCCGAGGCCGACGGAATGGGTCGGCTCCGTTCCGTCCGGGCGGTGCCGGGCGTCCGCGGCTTCTCTGTCGGCGCCGGGTTCCGCACCGGGTTCCAGCCGGACGGCCGGCTACGGCATCGGCGGTGATCCGACGCGCGGCTTCCGGGCGGGGGGCGTGGTGTCCCAACGGGTGGCTGGACTCGGCTTGTCGGTTCTGTTCGGGCTGTAGAAGCCGGCGGCGCGCCGGGAGCCGGGCCGCCGCGCTCGCGTACCGTGGGCCCCCTCCGCCCGCGCCGTGCCCACGCCTCCATCTGGTCCCGACCCTGCCGACTTCCGGTTCGCCCCGTCCGACCGCTTGGCCGAGCGCGATCCGACGGCCACGGGCGACTTCACCGACGAGGACGACGCCCGCGCCTTTACCGAGGACAGCGCCATCCGCCTCGCCCGCGCCCAGCTGATCTTGGAGGCCCACGGAACGCATGGGCTCCTCGTCGTGGTCGAGGGGATGGACGCGGCGGGGAAGGACGAGGCGATCCATCACGTGATGGGCGCCGTCGACCCCGGCTCGGCGCGGGCCTACTCGTTCGCGTCGATGTCGGACGACGAGGCGCACCATGACTACCTCCGGCGGGCGTCGATCGCGCTCCCCGCCCGCGGCGAGGTCGCCGTGTTCAACCGGTCGTACTACGGCCAGGTCGTCGGCGACCGCGTCTCGCCGGAGTTCCTGGATCAGCAGAACCTTCCGGGCGAGGTCCGCGCCGGCGCCGAGGACGGGACGCTGTGGGACGACCGGCTCCGCCAGATCCGCGACTTCGAACGGTACCTCGCGGAGAACGGGGTCCGCGTGGTCAAGCTGTTCTTCCACGTCTCGAAGGAGGCGCAGCGGCAGCGGCTCCTCGAGCGGATCGAGCGGCCGGAGAAACGGTGGGACTTCGGCCGCGCCGACATCGAGAAGCGCGAGCAGTGGGACGACTTCCTCGACGCCTACGAAATCGCCCTCCGCGAGACGACCGCCGACCA
>JAAXJP010000474.1 GCA_012269805.1 Rubrivirga sp. | reverse complement strand
GTCCACCGCACCGTCGAGGCCATGCAGGCCGAGGCCGACGCCGCCCGCGCCGCCGGGCGGCGCCTCGCGCTCGTCCCCACCATGGGCGCGCTCCACGACGGCCACCTCGCGCTCGTGACCGAGGCCCGCAACCAGGCCGGCGACGGCGGCCACGTCACGGTCTCCGTCTTCGTCAACCCGACGCAGTTCGGGCCGGGCGAGGACTTCGAGGCCTACCCGCGCGCGCTCGAGGCCGACCTCGACGCGCTCGCCGAGGCCGGCGGGGTCGACGCCGTCTTCGCGCCCACGGAGGCGGCGATGTACCCGTTCGGGCTCCCGCCGTACGCGACTGTCGCGGTGCGCGACCTCGACCGGCACCTCTGCGGCGCCACGCGCCCGGGGCACTTCGCGGGCGTCACGACGGTCGTCACGAAGCTGTTCTTGGCGTGCCGCCCGCACCTCGCCGTGTTCGGGCAGAAGGACGCGCAGCAGCTCGCGATCCTCCGCCGCATGACGGCCGACCTCGGGTTCGGGGTCGAGCTCGTCGGCCACCCGATCGTGCGGGAGCCCGACGGGCTGGCGCTCTCGTCGCGGAACCGGTACCTCTCGGCGGAGGAGCGGGCGCAGGCGGTCGTCCTCTCGCGGGCCCTCCGCGCGGCCGAGGCGGCCGTGGAGCGCGGCGAACGCGACGAGGCGGCGATCCGCAGGGCGATGAAGGCCGAGGTCGCCGCGGCCCCGCTCGCCGAGCTCCAATACGCGGAGGTCGTCGACGCCGACGCCCTCCAGCCCGTTGACACACTCTCATCGGAAAGCCCTTCCGGCGGCCGCTACCTTGCCGCTCTCGCCGTGTTCTTCGGCGACACCCGACTCATCGACAACACAACGCTGGACGTAGGACGTGGCGCGTAGGGAGCGTCCTATACGCGCCGCCACGACTCCGGACCCATGACGATCACCCTCTTCAAAGGCAAGCTCCACCGGCTGACGGTGACCGAGGCGGCCCTCCACTACGAGGGCTCGATCACGCTCGACCGCGAGCTCATGGAAGCCGCCTCGATCCTGCCCTACGAGCGCGTGCAGGTCGTCAACGTGAACAACGGGAGCCGGCTCGAGACGTACACGATCCCGGCCGCGGCCGGCACGCGGACCGTCTGCCTCAACGGCCCGGCCGCCCGCCTCTGCGCGCCCGGCGACCTCGTCGTGGTCATGGCCTACGCCGACATGACGCCCGAGGAGGCGGAGACGCACCGGCCGCGCGTCGTGCTCGTCGACGGCGACAACAACCCGACGGAGACGTTCGACCTCGACGGCGCCGACGTCTCGGACCCGACGATGCCGGCCGTCACGAACGCCGTCGACACGAGCGACCTGTTCGCCCCCCGGCTGGGGCGCCCGCTCCCCGGCAGCCGAGGGGCCGGCAACGGCCGCCGGCGGCGGTAGCCCCGCCTCCGCCTCGACGCCGCACCGTCAGGTCGGCGCAGCCAAGCGGACCGGCTCACTCCTCGAAGGGGCCCATCCCGCGGACCGTCCCGTCTGTCGCGTGGTCGGTCCCGCGGACGCCCGCGCCGTCCACCCACACGCCCGTCCAGAACGACCCGTCGGCGCGGCGGTGGGTCCCGACGCCGTGGGGGAGGCCGTCGGCAAACTTGCCGGTGTAGAGCGCGCCGTCGGCGTAGACCCGGAGGCCACGGCCCTCGGGGCGCCGGTTGCGGATCTCGCCCGCGTAGTGCCCGCCGTCGGCCCAGACGTAGGTGCCGACGCCGTCGATGGCGCCTCGGAAAAACGACCCGACGTAGAGGTCGCGGTTGGCGAGGACGAGCGTCCCCTCGCCGTGCCGCCAGCCGTCTACGAACGGGCCCTCGTAGCGCTCGCCGTCGGGCGCCTGCCACACGCCGACACCGTCGAGGCAGTTGCCTTTCCGGCAGTAGAACGTCCGGCTCCGGCGCATCACGTCGCCCGGGTCGTACGGCGCCTGCTCGATCCGGATCGTCCGCTGCTCGCCGTCGCGGACGAGGACGAACGTGACCGCCGGGTCGTCGGCCCGTGCCACGTCGAGGGCCTCGCCGACCTCGTTGGCGGTCAGCCCGACCAGCACCTCATCGTCGGCCTGGAGGAGCGAGTCGCCGGGCACGAGGCCAGCGGCCTCCGCGGCCCCGCCCGGCGCGACGGCCGACACGACCGGCTGCCCGTCGGTGACGACCCAGTAGGCGAACCCGAAGCCGAAGGCGCCGTCCTGCGCATGAGCGCCGGCGGCGAGGAGCAGGAGGGCGAGGATCGAGCGCATCGGCAGACAGGGAGTCCGCCCGTCCCTCCGGGAGCCACCCGCGCGCCGGGTCACCCCGCCTCGGCGCCGAGGCCGGGGCGCCGGAACGAAACACGGCCGGCGCCCCGAGAGGCACCGGCCGCGGGTCGGAGGCCGACGGGCGCGCTAGGCGTCGATGACGTCGGCGCCGTTCTGGACGATCTCGCTCTCGGCGAAGAAGTAGCGGCCCTCCTTGACGCCGTTCTCGACGGAGTCGGAGCCGTGGACGGCGTTCTCGCCCATCGACGTCGCGAACTGCTTCCGGATCGTGCCCTCGGCAGCCTCGGCCGGGTTCGTCGCGCCGATCACCTCGCGCCACTTGGCGACGGCGTCCTCGCGCTCGAGCACGAGCGGGACGCACGGGCCCGACGACATGAACTCGGTGAGCTCGCCGAAGAACGGCCGCTCGGCGTGGACGGCGTAGAAGCCCTCGGCCTGGGCCCGGGTGAGGGTGACGAGCTTCATCGCGCGGACGGCGAAGCCCTCGGCGAGGATCCGGTCGAGGATCTTGCCGGCGTTCCCGGCCGCGACGGCGTCGGGCTTGATGATGGCGAGCGTGCGCTCCATGGTCTGATGAGTCGGGTTGGGGTGACGAGGAAACAACCGACCCACCGGGCGCGAGACCGCGAAACCCGAGGGAAGAGGGGTGTGCCCGATCCTCGAACCGTGCCCACCTTTCGGTCCCCCTCCGCTCCGACTCCCGTTCCCATGCGCCTCGCCCTCGTCCAGCAGCCCGCCACCGACGACCTGGACGGCAACCTCCGCCGCGGCCTCGCCGCGTTCGAGCGCGCCGCCGACGCCGGCGCCGACCTCGTCGCGTACGCCGAGCTCGCGTTCACGCCGTTCTACCCGCAGCGCCACGCGACGCCCGAGGCGCTCGCCCGCGCCGAGCCGGTCCCGGGCCCGACCGTCGAGGCCTTTCAGGAGCGGTGCGCCGCGCGCGGCGTCGTCGCCGTCCTGAACCTGTTCGAACGGGACGGGGACCGGACGTTCGACACGTCGCCGGTCATCGACGCCGACGGGACGCTCCTGGGGCGGACGCGGATGGTCCACATCACCGACTACGAGCACTTCCACGAGACCGGGTACTACGCGCCGGGCGACCGCGGGCTGCCGGTCTACGAGACCGCGGCCGGCCGCGTCGGCGTCGCGATCTGCTACGACCGGCACTACCCGGAGGCCATGCGCTCGCTGGCGCTCGACGGCGCCGAGGTCGTCGTCGTGCCGCAGGCCGGGGCGGTGGGGGAGTGGCCCGAAGGGCTGTACGAGGCCGAGATGCGCGTGGCGGCGTTCCAGAACGGCTACGTCACGGCCCTCGTCAACCGCGTCGGGGAGGAGGAGCGCCTGACCTTCGCGGGCGAGAGCTTCGTCTGCGCCCCCGACGGCACCGTCGTCGCCCGCGCGGGGCAGGGGACCGAAGAGGTCCTCGTCGCGGACGTCGACCTCGAGGCCGTCGCTCGGTCCCACGCGCGGCGGCTGTTCCTCCGCGACCGCCGCCCCGACCTGTACGCGGCCTGGCTCGCCCGCTGACCGCGCCCGCCTCGGCGCCGAGGCGGCCCTAGCCGCCCGCCTCGACGGCCTCTTCGGGGAGCACGTCGGCCTGGAGGTCGCCGTCCGGCGAGCGCCAGCTCTCGTCGTCGGTGACCACGTCGAGGAGCGCCTTCAGCAACCCCACGACGACCGGCCCGAGCACGACGCCGGGGATCCCGAACGCGTAGACGCCGGCCGTCAGCCCGACGAACATCCAGTAGAAGTCGAGCACGTGCGAGCGGTCGGCGGCCAGCTTCGGGCGGACGTAGAACGACACGAGGGGCGTGCTCACGACGAACGCCAGCGCCACCAGCGCCGCGGCCTTCCCCGGCGACCCGTCGAACACGAGGAGCCAGCCGGCCGCGGGGAGGTAGACCGTCCACGACCCGACAACGGGAAAGAAGCCGATCACGAACGCCAGGAGCGCAAGCGTGAACGGGATCGGGACGCCGAACACGAGCAGCAGGGCGAGCAGCCAGAGGGCCTTGAGGGTCTGCGAGACGAGCGTCGCGTAGATGGCCCCGTAGAGGACGCCCTTCGCGTTCCGCTCGAGGTGGGCGGCCAGCTCTGCGTAGCGGGCCGGGACCCGGTCGCGGAGGTACGCCACGATCTGGTCCCCCTGCGTGAGCACGTAGAAGGCCGTGAACAAGAACATCGCGACGGCGACGGCGAACGCCCCGACGGCTCCCTGGAGCCCCTCCGGGAGGCCGGTCGCGGCGTCCGCGGCCCGGGCGAGCCCCGACTCGATCACCGCGCTCACGTCGGCCGTGACGAACGGGAGACGGGCGACGGCCTCGGCCACCCGCTGCGCCACCTCCGTCGTGTTCTGGCCGAGGTACTCCGCCGCGCCGCGGATCTCGGCGTACCCGTACCCCACCACGGCCAGCACCGGCACGACCACCAGGAGGAGCGACAGGACCGCCGCCGGCGCCGGGCGCCCGAGCCGGTCGGCCAGCCACCCGTAGACGGGCTGGAGGAACACGGCGATCACGACGCCCAGGAACGCCGCCATCGCCACCTCCGACACCATCACCGCGAACAGGGCGACCACGGCCGCCAGCAGGAGCGCCCGGACGGCGCCGCGGTTGGCGCGAGCGACGGGGAGGTCGGCGAGGCGGAGAGGCATGGGGCGGCAGAGTAGAGTCCGAACCTAGCGCCGAGAGCGGGCGCCGCCGCTACCAGCCCCAGGTGCCGGGAGTGCCCTTGAACGGGCCGACGACGCGCGACGTGACCCACCCGCCGTAGAACCCGCCCGGCTGGGGCTCCACGCGCTCGTCGCCGATCCAGCCCGCGTCCATCGGCCCGGCGTAGACGGCGACGTGGTCGGTCAGGTCCCGGAAGCGGGGCGTCGGGTCGGGGTAGCCCCAGGCGGCCTTCTCGGCGCGCGCGTCGCCGGAGACCACGTCGTAGTAGATGGCGCGGCCTTTCCACTCGCAGTGCGAGGTCTCAGGCCGAGGCACCAGCACGCCGTCGGCGAAGGCGTCCGGCGGGAGGTAGACCGTCGGCGGGTGGCTCGTCTCGAGGACCTGGAGCGCACGGTCGGTCCGCGCGATCTCGCGTCCGCCGAAGTCGATGCGGACCGTCTCGCCGACGGGTTCGAGGGCCGGCGGGCGGGGGAAGTCCCAGACGGAGCGCTGCC
>JAAXJP010000427.1 GCA_012269805.1 Rubrivirga sp. | reverse complement strand
TCGCAATATGCGGCGCGGGGCGGGGCCGGGATTCACGCGGTCCGACGAACGGCCGGAATGGGGACGCCGTGCGCCGGCCTATCTTCCGGCATGGAGCTCCCGCCCCTCACGCCCGCCCGCCTCCGCGCCCAGACGCTCGGCGCCGACGCCGTCGTCGACACGCCGTTCGGCGAGCGCCCGCTCGTCTACGCCGACTACACCGCGAGCGGTCGGCAGCTGGCGTTCGTGGAGGACTACCTCCGGTCGCTCGCGCCGCTCTACGCCAACAGCCACACCGAGGACAGCCTCACCGGCCGGACGGCGACGACGCTCCTCCACGAGGCCGAGCACGCGATCAAGCGGGCCGTCAACGCGGGGCCGGGCGGGAAGGTCGTCTGCTGCGGGGCCGGCTCGACGGCCGCGATCCACAAGCTCCAGGAGATCCTCGGCATCGCCATCCCGCCGGCCACGCTCCGCGACCTCGGCGTCCGCCTCGCGACCGCGCTGGGCGACGACGCCGCGGGGAGCCTGATGTACGACCTCCGCGAGCGCGGGCCCGTCGTGTTCGTCGGCCCCTACGAGCACCACTCGAACGAGGTCACGTGGCGCGAGGGGCTGTGCACCGTCGTCGAGGTGGCCCTCGACGAGCGCGGCCAGGTCTGCCTCGCCGACCTCGAGCGCCACCTGACCGACCCGCAGTGGGAGGGGCGGACGCTCTACGGGTCGTTCTCGGCGGGGTCGAACGTGACCGGCGTGCTCGCGCCGGTCCACGACATCGCCCGCGTGCTCCACCGGCACGGCGCCCTCGCCTTTTTCGACTACGCCGCCGCGGGCCCCTACGTGGCCATCGACATGCGGCCGGAGGGCGACCCCGAGGGGCGGCTCGACGCCGTCTTCCTCTCGCCCCACAAGTTCCTCGGCGGCCCCGGCTCGGCCGGCCTCCTCGTGTTCGACGAGGCGCTCTACCCCGAGGGCCTCGCCCCGACGGTGGGCGGGGGCGGGACGGTCGTCTACGTCAACTCGATCCACCACGACTACGTCGACGACGTCGAGGCGCGCGAGACGGCCGGGACGCCGGGGCTCTACCAGGCCCTCCGCGCCGCGATCGCGCTCGAGGTCCAGCGGGCGGTGGGCGAGGACGCCATCCGCGAGCGCGAGCACGCCCACCTCGACCGCGTCCTCGAGCGGTGGGGCCGCGACGAGCGGATCGAGATCCTCGGCCCGACCGACCTTGACCGGCTCTCGATCGTCTCGTTCAACGTCCGCGACGGGCTGGGCGGCGTGCTCCACCCTCGCTTCGTGACGGTCCTCCTGTGCGACCTGTTCGGGATCCAGAGCCGCGCCGGCTGCTCGTGCGCCGGGCCGTACGGCCACCGGCTCCTCGACATCGGGCCCCACCGGAGCGCGCGCTACCGCCAGTGCCTCGTCGACGGGATCCACGGGCTCAAGCCCGGCTGGGCCCGCGTCGGCTTCCACTACGCCCACGACGACGCCGAGGTGGCGTACCTGCTCCGCGCCGTCGAGCTCGTGGCGGAGTACGGCGCCCGGTTCCTGCCGCTCTACGACTTCGACGTGGCGAGCGGCGACTGGCGGATCCGCCGCGACCGGCCGGCGGCGCCGTCGCTGAGCCTCCGGGAGGTCGTGGCCGGCGCGGCCTCGGGCGTGGGGCGGACCGCCTCGGGCGCCGAGCGGGAGCGGCTGCTCGAGACGGCGCTCCGAGAGGCAGAGGCGCTGGCTGAGAGCCTGCCGGCGCCCGACGCCAGCGGTCGGCTCGACGACGACCTCGTGGACCTCCAGTTTTTCGCCCTGCCCGCGTGAGCCGCCGCCTGATCGCCGGGGGCGCCGTCCTCGCCCTCGTCGCCGTCGCCGCCCTCGTCTGGTGGCTCCGCCAGCCCGAGCCGTTGCCCGAATTCGAAGGTTCGCGCGCCTACGCGCTGGTCGAGGCCCAGACCGACTTCGGCCCCCGGATCCCGGGCACGCCGGCGCACGACTCGACCCGCGCCTGGCTGGTCGAGCGGCTCCAGGTCCACGCCGATCAGGTCGTGGAGCAGCGCCTCCGCATCCCCGACCCGCGCGACACGACGCGCGCCTTCGAGGGCGCCAACATCATCGCGTCGTGGCAGCCGGACCTCCGCCGCCGGATCCTCCTCGCCGCCCCCTGGGACACGCGCGCCGTCGCTGACAACGACCCGGATCCGGCGAAGCGCCTTCGGCCCGTCCTCGGGGCCAACGACGGCGGCTCCGGGGTGGCCGTCCTCCTCGAGATCGCTCGGCTCCTCGACCTCCACCCGCTCACACGCGGCGTTGGCGTGGACATCGTCTTGTTCGACCTCGAGGACGCGGGGACGACCGACCCCGCCGTGGCGGACTCGCTGCGGATCCCGTTCGCGATGGGCTCCGAGATGTTCGTCCTCCACAACCCGACCTACCGGCCGCAGTGGGGGATCCTCCTCGACATGGTCGGCGACACGAGCCTTCGCATTCCGAAAGAGGGCTACTCGGTGCGCTACGCGCCGGAGCTGGTCGACCGGGTGTGGGCCGCCGCCCGGCGCGTCGAGGCGACGGCGTTCGTGGACGAGGAGGGCGCCGCCGTCCAGGACGACCACGTCCCGTTCCTGCGGAATGGGATCCCGGTCATCGACCTGATCCAGACCCCGTTCCCGGACACCTGGCACACGACGGAGGACACGCCGGCCCGCGTCAGCCCCGAGAGCTTGGAGCAGGTCGGCCGCGTCGTCGTCGCGATGGTCTGGGGGCCGGAGGCGGACGGACCTCCCTAGAGCGCCGAGCGGCCGAGACGTGGAGTGAGGTCGGTGAACTCGGTCTCGTCGATCTCGGAGAGCGCCGTCGGCTCGGTGAGGATGACGCCGCCGTCGTCGGACACCTTCATGCGCGTGAGCGTGATCGTCCCCTCCGGCGTGTCGAGCGTTACCGGCTCGACCCACTGGAACCGCCCCTCGTTGCCGCTCTCGAGCAGGAACGACCACCCCGTCATGGTGCCCGACACGTCGTCGACCTCGATCCAGTAGCGGTCGCCCGGCGTGAGTCCGACGCCGTCGAACGAGAGCGCGAGCCGGTCGGCCCCGTCCCGGGCCTCGACCGCGCGGCGGACCCCGGGGTCGAGCACCTTGAGCGGCGCCAACAACCAGTACCCGTCGTTGACGAACCGGCTGTTGGCCTCGGCGAGCCGCTCGGCCGCCTCGGGCCCGACGAGCGCGACGCCGTTGAGCGCCACGTCGCCCTCGGGCGCGTCGGCGTCGAACCGCGACGGCTGGTAGACCGCCACGAACATGCTGTCGTCCCCACCCGGCCACTCCGAGCGGACGCGGTCGCCCGCCTTGTCCCACACGTGCCGGGTCCGGACGACCTCGACGGAGTCGCGGACCACGGCCCACTCGAAGGCCAAGCCGGGGAGCGCGTCCCAGGCCTGGAGCCCGCCGGCCGACTCCGTCACGCGGAAGGCGAGGCTGTCGGCCGGCGTGTCGAGGCGGGGGCTCGACGGGTCGGTGCAGCCGGCGAGCAGGACGCCGAGGCTCAGGAGGAGGGTGCGCATGAGAGGGCGAGGCCGTTGGGCGGGAGGGGGTTCAGGAGAGCGCGTTCGCGCGGCGGTCGGAGTGACGGTCCGAAACGGGCAGGGTCCCATGTGGAGGACTGTGGAGATGTGGGCAACTTAACGGCCCGTTCATCTTGACTCCTCAGGATCTGCACGGTACCATGGGTCACTGCCTTCGGGCAGACGGCCGCATACGCGGCCACGTTCCTTGAGACAGTGCGTCATACGCTGCACGAGGGCTTCCTCACGGAATGCCCTGCGCGCAACGGCGTCGGCCTCGGCCGACGCGGCGGGCTCGTCGCCCTCCGGCCGCTTTCAGGCGGCCTCCCCAGACGGTCAGTGTTCATAGCAGATCCGAGGGGTGACTTGGCGAGCCGGCCGTGCGTCAGATGAAGTGCTCCGGATTGACCGAGACCCCTGTGAAACGGGTGACCGGACCGGAGGTGGCATCTGAACGGCACCGCGCGCCCGGCTGGGCCACGGCCCGGCAGGACGGCACCGCCGCTTCGGCGGCGGAACGCTGTGGGCGAGACGTCGCGATCGGGCTTCGGCCCATCCGCGACGCCCAGATTGTTTCGTACAGGAAGTGTCAGCACGAGCGACGGGAGCCCGGGGATTCGTCCCCGACGCCACCCGGCGCCCCGTGGCGACCAGCAACGTCGTCGCCAGTCGAGCCCGCGGGTCACCGCGGTCCTCGGACGGTCCACGACGGTCGCCATGGCCGACGCACACGGAACGCCAGAGCGGAGCTACGGCTCGCGCGACGGCGAACCGCTCAGAGGAGCCCGAACGGGGACCCATCGCTTGCGGTGGGTCCCCGTTCACGTTTTAGGCTCCGCGCGCGCCGCCACCGCCCCCCTCGGGGCCGGCGTCGCCGAGGCGGGCGGAACGCGGGGCCCCGCTCGCGGCGTTCAGACCGCCGCCGCCTCCTGACTCCCGTGCCCAACACGTCTCGACTCGATCTCCCCGCCACCGCCGGCGCCCGTGGGCTCGGCCGACAGCCCGAGGCCGCGTGATGGAGACGAGCACCTCCAAGGCCGCGACGGGCGCGGGCCGCCGGCGCCGCCGAGGGCCCGTCCTGCGTGCGCGGCGGGGCGGAGACGGCCGCTCGGGACAGCGGGCACGGGCGGCCGTGCCAAACTTCTTCACGTTGATGAACCTGCTCGCCGGGTTCTTCTCGCTGATCCAGACGGCGGCCGGCAACCTCGAGGCCGCCGCGTGGCTGGTGGTGCTCGCAGCGTTCTTCGACCTCCTGGACGGGCTGATGGCCCGGCTCGTCGGCGTCTCCGGCGAGTTCGGCGTCGAGCTCGACTCGCTCAGCGACGTCGTCTCGTTCGGGGTCGCGCCGAGCTTCCTGCTCTACGTGTTCGGGCTGAACCAACTCGGCGCGATGTGGGGCGGCCTGCTCGCCAGCCTGCCAGCCCTGTTCGGAGCCGTCCGCCTCGCGCGGTTCAACTCGCTCGCCGAGGCCGGGGTGAAGTCGACCGAGTTCACGGGGCTCCCGATTCCCGCGCAGGCGGGGACGGTGGTGGTGTTCATCCTCACCTTTATCGACCGGCCGTGGTTCGACGTGCTCGCGCGGCCGCAGCTCTCGGTCCTCATCACGCTCGTCGTGGGCCTCTCGGCGCTGCTGGTGTCGCCGATCTAGTTCCCCGCGCTCCCCCAGCCGAACCCGGCGAACCTTCGGAACTACCGGTATCGGTTTCTGCTCTTCCTCCTCGCGATGGTGCTCGGCGTCGTGTTCCAGGAGGAGGGCCTGCTCGCCGCGGCGGTGATCTACCTCGGGTGGGGCCTGGGGCGGGCCCTGACGTGGGCCGTGCGCGTCGCGACAGTCGACGATCCGGACTCGGAGACCGAGGGAGGGACGTCGCTTTCGGTCCCGACCACGCACAGCCGATGTACACCTGTAGATTATAAAAATATA
>JAAXJP010000326.1 GCA_012269805.1 Rubrivirga sp. | reverse complement strand
GAGGAATGAAACGTCCGTTTTTTGAAAAACAGACATCAGAGCTTTATATATGGTGGTCTACCGCCGTACCCGCCCTTGACCGCCTAAGCTCTGCCCCCGGTCTCCGCCACGCCGAAGAAGCGGGCCGCGCTCTACCTCCGCGTGTCCAAGCGCGACGGCGACCAGACGGAGGAGAACCAACGCCGCCAGCTCCGCCGGTTCCTCGAGCGGGAGGGGTACGACCTCGCCCGGCCCGCCGGGACGCCCCGGGAGTTCGTCGACCGCGAGTCCGGGCGGAAGGGCCGCCGCGAGCGGTCGGCGTTCGCGGCCGTCTTCGAGGCGGCCGAGCGGCGGGAGTTCGACACCCTCGTGTTCTGGAGCTTGGATAGGTTCAGCCGCGAGGGGATCCGGAAGACCGTCGCGTACCTCCAGCAGTTGGAGTCCCTCGGGGTCCGGTTCCGGTCGTACACCGAGCCGTACCTCTCGACCGAGAACGAGCTGGTCTCCCACGTGCTCCTCGGCGTCCTCAGCTACTTCGCCGAGTACGAGGCCCAGAAGATCAGCCGGCGGACGGTGGCCGGGCTCGAGCGGGCACGGGCGGAGGGGAAGCGGCTCGGGCGGCCGTCTACGTTCGACGAGCACCGGGCCGCGCTGGAGGAGATGCTCGACGCGGGCGTAGCGAAGGCGGAGATGGCCCGTCGGACGGGGCTCGCCTACAACACGGTCAAGGGCCACCTCCGCCGGATCGAGGATGAGCGGCCGGCGTGACCCCAGGCTAGACTGGAGCTCGCGCTCCGCCAGCCACACGGCTCGTCACGGCTGGCTCACCGTCGGCCTCGGTCTTCTTCGGAGACCGGGAGATCCAACTCCTCCGACGCTCGACGGAGGGACGCTATCTGCCCGGTCGCCCTCGGACGCCTCCAGGAGGCTGACGATGACTACACGCCGTGCACCCATTAGTGCCCAGCAACTACTGACAGTGGTACTACGTGCTTGTTGATCCGTTACGTAGCGCATATGTGTCCGAAAATCAATTCGCGATACTAGAGTGACCACTTGTCCTCGGCCTTGGACGGGTCCGCGTCCTCCGCCCCGGCGGCCATCTCCCCCTCCAGCCCCAGCGCTCCATGACGACTTGTCCGAGACTCATTTCCGCGGCCTGCCTCGCCCTCCTTGTCGCCGCCTCCGCGTGCGACAACGCCGTCACTCCCTCCCCAACAGCCGCCGGAGGGACCGGGGAGCTCACAGCCGCCGACTTCAGCGCGCTCGCCCAGACAGCGCGGTCGGAGGCCATCCCGGGCTCTGTCGACGACGTGTTCCTGCAACTCGCTGCCCGCCACGACGGGTTCGCCGGGGCGTACCTCGACCCCGACGGGGGCCTCGTCCTCCTCTCGACGCGGCCCGACGAGGCCCGGGCCGCCGCCGGGGTGATTGTCGACGACCTCCTCGGCCTCGTGACCCTCGACGAGCGGTCGGCGCAGTCGTACCGGGACCGAGAGGCGACCGTCGAGGCCGCCGCCTTCGACTTCCTCGAGCTCGCGGCCTTCCGTCTCGCTGTGGAGCAGACCCTCGCGGAGTCGTTCGCTGTCGTCTCCCTCGATGTCGACGAGCGTGAGAACCGGGTAGCGGTCGGCGTTGACGAGGCGGCGGGCGTGTCGCTCGGCGCGCTGTCGGCGGCGCTCGGCGCGCTCGGCATCCCGGCCGACGCGGTCACGGTCGAGATGACCTCGGCCTTAGAGTTTGTGTCGGGGTCACCTGGGATTCGGCCCCCATTCATCGCCGCAACCGGCCAGGGCTCCCCGCTCCCGTTGCTGTCTGACCTCGTCCGACCGATTGCGGGCGGGGTCCAGATCAAGACCCCCGACTCCGGCCCCAACGGGTGCACCCTCGGCGTCCCCGTGTGGCACGGGAGCTCGGGAAACCAGCAGTTGGGGTTCCTCACGGCCTCTCACTGCACGGTCATCGTCGGGTACGACAACAACGCCCAGTTCGGACAGCCCGTGGGGAGCACGCTCATCTCCATTGAGCACGAGGACCCACCGCTCTTGAACTGTGGGTCGAGCTACTCGACGAACTGCGAAGTCACCGACGCCGCCCTCGTCGACTTCACCGCCCAGACGCAGGTCCGCCCCGGCGAGGTATACCTCACGAACTCGAGCAGCAGCTCCGGCCCGGGAGGGCGCACGGTGACAGGCCAGTCGGTCCCGCTCAGCCCCGCGACCGCGTTCGTCGGCCAGAGCGTGAACAAGGTGGGCCGGACGACGGGGTGGACGACGGGCCAGGTCACGGGGACGTGCGTAAGTGGCCAAATCGGCAGCCTCACTCACCCCGATTTGGTTCAACGTACGACACAATACAAGTGCTACACCCAGACGAACCTGTGGGTGGAGGTCGGCGACAGCGGGTCGGCCCTGTTCTCGTTCATCTACGACCCGGACCCCGAGACCGGGCGGTTCCACGGCATCCTCTCCGCCCGCAGCCCAAGCGGGACCTCATCCTATTTCGTGTCGTGGGCGGCCATCGACAACGCGCTGACGACGAACGTCTCGTTCAACAGCCAGCCTATCGTCAACTGAGGGCGAACCCGTACCCGTCCTCTGACCCGAGTCCATCCACGATCGAGAGCGCGCCATCGAGAGCGCGCCGACGCTCTCAAACTGAGCGTCGGCGCAGTGACCCTCCCCGCTCCCACGACGATTCTCCACACGCTTCCGTGCGAATCCCGCTTCCGTCCTTTAGGCTTCTCGCCGTGTTTCTCTCGCTCGTCCTCGGCACCGCACTCCCGGCCGGCGCGCAATCCGTGGACCGGATTGTCTACTGGGTCGGGCCCGAGACCGGACCCGAGACCGGTCCTTACGACGCGATCTACACGTACGACCTCGATGCCAGTAGGGCCGACACGCTTGTTCGAGGGAGCGCGCTCGGCCCCGACGACGAGCGCGTGTTCTTTGGACTCGCCGTCGACGTCGAGAACGACCGGCTGTACTGGATTGACGGGGGGTTCACGAACCCCGACGGCGTCGTTGTCTTCGGCGCGGTCATGAGAGCCCGCCTCGATGGCACGGGCGCCGAGGTCTTCACCGCGCCCATTGCCTGCGGGATCAGCGACCTCCACGACATCGAGGTTGACCCGGCCTCCCAAACGCTCTACTGGAGCCTCGAGTCGGACTGCCCGTCGAGCGGCCTCGTCTACGCTGACGCCAGCAGCCCGCCCCCTGACGAGGTACGGATCTTCCCGACCTCCCGCCCATACACCGTCCGGGCCCACGAGGTCGACGTCGCCGGAAACTCGCTCTACTGGGTCGACACCGGGTTCTACGGGGACCCGGGCGTCTATGTGGCCCCGCTCGACCAGACGACCGAGGACCGGCAGGTCGTCGCCGACGACGTCTGCGACGTGGCCGTCGACCCGGCCTCGGCCTCGCTCCTCTGGACCCGGTGCGGCGACGGCGTCGTCCGCCGGTCCGACCTCGACGGGGCGAACACGGAGGTCGTCCTCGACGCCGGCCGCGAGGTGACGTACCTCGCGCTCGACCGGGACGGCCGGAAGGTCTACTGGTCCGAGGCCGGCGAGGGCCCGGGGACCGGGGCGATCCGCCGGGCGAACCTCGACGGGACCGGGGTCGAGGACGTCGTGACGGGCCTGACGGAGCCCCGGGCGGTCGAGCTCGGGTTCGGCCAGCTCCCGACCGACGCTGAGCCCGAGCGGCCGACGTCGGCCCGGCTCTCGCTCGGCCCCGTGTCGCCGAACCCCGTGCGGTCGGTGGCCTCGGTCTCGTTCGCGCTCGCCGAGCCGGGCCCGGTCACGCTCGCCGTGTTCGACGCGACGGGTCGGGAGGTTCGCCGGGTCCTCGATGGCGCGCGTGCGGCCGGGGCGCACACGGTGGCGGTCCCGGTCGGGGGGCTCTCGAGCGGGCTCTACGTCGTCCGGCTCGTGGCCGGGGCCGACGTGGCCTCGCGGCTGGTCGTCGTCGTCCGGTAGGGGAGCGGCCTATCGGCCCCCGGCCACCAGAATCCGGTCTCCACTGAACCGAACGAAGCACACGCATCGCCTACCGGACAATCCTGTTCCATTACTTGTCGGAACCCGTGTTTTACTACTTGGGATCGGTGACGCGGTACCGGCCGCAGCAGTTCGACGTGGTCTTGGACGGGCGGTACGGCGGGTTCGTTGAGGAGGTGCTGACGAGCCAGCCGCGGCAGCTGGTGTACCTGCTGGCCTCGGAGTTCGTGGGGCGGGAGGTGACGCAGCCGGCGTTGGTGTAAACCGTTATTGCATATTCGAGCACCCCGCACAAGATCCGCTGGGACTGGACGGCTGGTCGGAATGCGGTGTCGACATGACTTCCGATAAGCGCACATTATCGGAGGTTGACACACGGCTCAGGGTACCTTACCGTTCGCCGCTCGAGCATCTCGACGGGTGAAGCCAAACTGCAATAACAGCTATGTCCAACCTCATCCCGTCCGCCCCCGACCCCTCGTTGCCCGCCGCGCTCGCGGCCGACGCCGACGCCGCCCGGCGGTTCGCCGAGGCGGCCCGCTCCGACGCCACGCTCCGGGCGTACCGGTCGGACTGGGCCGACTTCGTGACGTGGTGCGACGAGCGGGCGTTGCGCCCGATGCCGGCGGCGCCGGAGACGGTCTCCTTATATATAGCGAGCCGGGCCGAGGCCGGGCCGCGCGACGAGCGCGGTCGGCCGACGGCCCCGCTCAAGGTGGCCACGCTCTCGCGGCGGCTCGCGGCGATCAGCCAGGCCCACAAGCTCGCGGGCGTCGAGAGCCCGGCGCTGCGGAGCAAGGAGCCGCTCCACTCGGTCTGGGCCGGGGTCACCCGGACGCTCGGGACCGCGCCGGAGAAGGTGGCCCCGGCGCTCGCGGCCGACGTCGTCGCCATGGCCGCCCAGTGCGACGAGGCCGTCCGGGTCGCCGAGGCGGTCCCCGACGAGGCGGCGCCCGGCGCGGCGCTCCGGGCCCGGCGGGACAAGGCGCTCTTGCTCCTCGGGTTCGCCGCCGCGCTGAGGCGGAGCGAGCTGGCCGCCGTGCGGACCGAGCACCTCTCGCACACGCCCGACGGCCTCCGGCTCCTCATCCCCCGCTCGAAGTCGGACCAGGAGGGCGCGGGGCAGGTCGTCGGGGTGGCGTACGGGGACCACTTCGCGACGTGCCCCGTGCGGGCCGTCCGGTCGTACGTCGGCGCCGCCAGCGGCGCGCTCGCGGACCAGGGGCGTCCGTCCCCGCTCTCGGGGCCGGTGTTCCGGAAGGTGGACCGGTGGGGCCGCCTCGGGACCGGTGCCGTCTCGGGGAGGACCGTGGCCACCGTGGTCAAGCGGTACGCCGAGGCGGCCGGGCTCGACCCGTCGCTCTACTCGGGCCACTCGCTCCGGGCGGGGTTCGCGACGACGGCCGCGCGCGCGGGGAAGCCCGACCGGGCGATCCAGAAGCAGACCCGGCACAAGTCGGCCGCCATGCTCGCCGAG
>JAAXJP010000564.1 GCA_012269805.1 Rubrivirga sp. | reverse complement strand
GCTTGGTGGGCGACGACGCGGCCGCGGGCGATGCGCCGGGGGGGGGGGCCGTCGGCGGGGCCGGTATCTTCGCGGGGTCGGCGCCGCCGACCGGGGCCCGTGCGGCCCGGCCTCCGCCCTGCAGTTTCGAATGATAGACCGCCTCCGCAGCGAGTGGCAAGGCCTCCGCGCCGCCGTCGCCGGCCTCTCTCCCAACGCCCGACGGGCCGCGGTCGTGCTCCTCACGGCCACCGTCCTCGTCCTGTTCCACCTCCAGGTGGGCAGCCGCCGCGTGTACCTCGGCCTCGACAACCCGCTCGGCTTCGCCGACGAGGCGTTCGGCGCGTGGGCGTGGTGGTTCGGGATGCAGGGCGTGCTCGGGTTCGTGGTCCCGGCCCTGATCCTGCTCGTCGGGTTCCGGTGGTCGCCGCGCGAGGCCGGGCTCGGGCTGGGCGACTGGAAGCTGGCGACGGGGCTCGCGCTCGCCTACCTCCCGCTCGTCCTCATCGGCACGTGGGTGCTCTCGGACGGGCAGGCGTTCCAAGCGCAGTACCCGCACTTTTTCGGGGCGAAGGAGAGCTGGACCGTGTTCCTCGCCTACGAGGCGCTGTTCCTGTTCTACTGGATCGGGTGGGAGTACCTGTGGCGGGGGTTCGTCCTGTTCGGGACGGCGCCGGCGCTCGGGGCCCCGCTCGCGATCGTGGTCCAGACGGTCCCCTTCGCGATCCTCCACGCGCAGAAGCCGCCGGCCGAGGCCTACCTCTCCATCCTGGGCGGGCTCGCGCTCGGCGCGCTCGTGTGGCGCTGCCGGAGCTTCTGGATCGCCGTCCCGATCCACGCTGCGCAGATGATGGCCCTCGACTTGTTCGCCGCGCTCCGCTTTCGGACCGGCGCCGAGGGCGTCGGCCTCGGGGCGCTCGTGGAGGCCCTGGGTGGCCTTGGCTGACTTGGTGCCAGAGATCGGGCGCCCTATCCTGCCCTCGATCCCACCTCGTCGTCATGCGCCTGTTTCTCATCATCGCGTTGGCCGCCTCCGCCCGCGCGCAGCCCGCCCTCGTCGCCGAGGCCTCCGTCGACAAGGAGGTCTACGCCTACGGCGAGCCGATCGTCTTCCGCTATTCGGTCCTCAACCTGGGGACTGAACAGGCGGCCCTCTCCACCCCCTCGGCGTGCAAGCTCGCGTTCGACTACGAGGGCGTCGAGTTCAACAACGCCTGCACGCTCGACGACGTCTTAACGATTCTCAAGCCAGACGGCGGCCTCATCTGGGAGTGGACGCTCGACCCGGCTGACGTCGGAATCCCCGTGACCGGCGGGACGCAGACGATCACTGGGTACGTCAACGGGTCTTGCAGAACGGCCAGCGGCGACTTCCAGCCGTGCCCTGACAGCCTCAGGATCTCGGTCTCGTTCGAGGCCCCGGCCTACCTCGGGGGCCGAGTCGGTGTCTACTTCGACGAGGCCGACGCGGACTCGGTCGACGCGTTGCGTGCGACGTACGACGGCGTCGTCCTCGAGGGAGACACGCGCTCGGACGGGTCGCGGTATGAGCAGTGGCGGATCACCGGCGTCTCGGTCGACGAGGCCGCCGCCGCCCTCGACGCGAACGGGGCTGTGACCTCGGCAGACGTCATCCGCTGGGACCTGGACGTCCAGAGGTTCGAGGTCTCCACCACGCCGGGGCCGCCCGGCGCCCTCCTCACGCCTCCTGCCCCGAACCCCACGACCGGACGCGCCGCGTTCCGCCTCCGGCTCGACGCCACCGAGGCGGTCACGGTCCACGTCTCCGACGCGCTCGGACGCCGCGTTGCGGTGCTCCACGACGGGCCCCTCGCGGGCGGCGTCGACCACACGTTCGGAATCGACGGCGCCGGGCTGCCGGCCGGGGTCTACGTCGTCCGCGTCGTCGGCGAGACCGTCCGCGAGTCGCGGCGGGTGACGGTCGTCCGCTAGAGGCCGAGGCGGACCGTCGCCAGGTGCATGAGGGCCGAGCCGAACGGCTCGACGACGGCCGTGTAGTCGACCCGGAGGTCGAGCTCGCCGACGCGCTGCTCGACGCCGAACCCGCCGGACGGCCGGAGCTCGCCGGCCTCGCCCGCGCCGACCCGGTCGAGCCCGAGACGGGCGGCGAACCCGTCGGTCAACCAGTACTCGCCACCGACACGGCCCTGCACGTCGGCGAGGGTGACCTCGAGCGTCGTGGAGGACTGCGCCGGGTCGGTCCCGATCACGTCGACCCCGTCGAACCGCCGGGTCTCGGCGGGCTGGACGTACAGCTCGCCCTCGGCGGCGACGGTCAGTCGGGGCCGCCCCTCCCCGCGGTCGCCCGCCGCGTAGGCCAGGCCGCCCCGGACGCGCACCGGGAAGTAGTCCGTCGCGGACGCTGTCGCGGACCCCGACGAGCTCCACTCGTAGCGCGCGAAGAGGTCGTCGACGACGAGCCCTACCGAGACGCGCTCCGTGAGTTGGGCCGTCGTGCCGAGCGAGATGCCGATGGCCGTCGGCGCGCGCGTGCCCTCGAACAGCTCGTTCCGGTAGAGCCGGAGCCCGACGCCGGCCGAGACGCGGCTCGAGAACTGCGTCCCGAACGCGGCGAAAAAGGCGTACTCGTCGGCCCGGAGCGTGCCGTCCTCGTTCTGCCCGCTCGTCGGGTAGCCGCTCGCGTCGCGCCCGTCGATGTCGTCGACGCCGCCGTGGATGACGCCGCCCGCGAAGCCGGAGACCGGCTCGAGCGGGGCGGCCACCTGGACGCCCTCCCAGGACCGCGCGAACGCGAGCCGGCCGGCCGTCAGCTCGACGCCCTGGGCCGGCGTGAACGGCGCGAGCGCCGGGTTGAGGTACGGGCTCGCGTAGCCCGACCGGTCGGCGACCTGCGACGGCATCGCGACGGAGCGCGCGCCCATCCCGAGGCGGAAGAACGCGCCCGGCGCCTGGGCCATGGCGGGCGCCGCGGCGAGGAGCAGGGCGAGCGCCCACCACGCCCGCCTCGTGACCGAGGTGGGGAGAGTCACGAGCCGCGTCATTGGATCACCAGGATGCGCCCCGAGAACCGCTCGCCCGCGGCCTCGACGGTGTAGATGTAAGCCCCGTTCGCGACTCGGAGGCCGCTGTCGGACTGGCCGTCCCAGAACACCTCGTTCGGCCCCGCGGGCCGGCCGGGCGCGTCGAGCGTCCGCACGAGGTTCATCCCGACGTCGTAGATCCGGATCGTGACGTCCGACGGCGAGGCGAGGTCGAGGCGGACGCGGAGGTCGCCGTTGCGCGGGTTGAACGGGTTGGGATACGCGTAGACGTCCACCGGCCGGGCGCCGTCGCCCTCGGCCTGCGGTCGGACGTCGGCGCGGAACAGCTCCCAGGTCTGCCCGCCGTCGGTGCTCCGCAGGAGCCCCGCGCTCGGGTCCTGGCCGCCAGAGAGGCTCTGCGAGCTCACGCCGACCCAGAGCACGCCCGGCGTCGTCGCGACCGTGCGGGCGCGGGGGCCGACCGGGAGCGTCCGCCCGGCGGCGTCGCGGAAGACGCGGACGACGCGCCACGTCGCGCCGTCGTCGTCGGAGACGTAGAGGCCGTCGGTGGCGGCGACGTAGGCGCGCGCGTCGTCGAAGGCCACGTCCTCCGCCGTGACGCCGAGGAGGACGGTCTCGAAGACAGCCAGGCCCTCCTCGTCGTCGCCCCGCCAGACGGCGACGCCGGCCTCCTCTTCGCCCTGGGTGAACGGGTTGCCCGAGTTGCGGCAGACCGCCCAGACCTCGTCGCGGCCGTCGGCGACGGGCCGCGTTTCGAGCGCGAACACCTGGTTTCCTGGGAGCGCCCCGCCCAGGATCGCGTCGGTGTAGCGGACCCACGCGAAGTCCTCGGCGCCCTCGACGCGGACCGAGCGGTTGAGGCCACCGTTCGTCCCGGCCCACACCGTCCCGGCCTCGTCGACCACCACGGACAGCGCGACGTAGTTCTCCGAGAACTGGGCGAGCACCGGCTGGTCCGGGTCGCCCCCGACGAACCCGATGGGGATGCGGATGTCGGGGTTGTAGAGGAAGTCGTACGGCTCGCGCGGGTCGAGGACGAGGAGCGAGTCCGGCGGGAGGACCACGCGCTGCCACGTGGCGCCGGCGTCGGTGCTGCGTCGGAGGCCGCCGAACAGGTTGGCCGAGTAGACCGTGTCGGCGCCGGGCGAGAGCGCCACGTCGAGCGGCGCGGCGAGCTGCGAGATCGTCGAGGGGATGGCCGGGAGCGTCGAGACGCCGTACGTGACGGTCGTGTCACGGCTCTGGTCGAGCGGCGGGAAGCGGTAGACGTAGCTCTGACCGCCGTCGGTGGAGACGGCGAAGCCGGCGGCCGTCGCGGGTGGCTGGTCGGCGTCGGCCGTGACGTCGTTGAACCCGAGGCCGGCCACCACGACGCCGTCGCGGGCGTCGAGCGCGAACACGCGGGCGTCGAGGGCCGTCGCGGGGTCGAAGGCCGCGGCGCGGCCGGGGATCGTGACCGTCCCGTTCGGCGCGACCTCGACGAGGATCGGGCCGGCGCGGAGCGTGCCGCCGTCGGCGTCGAGGACGGCCACGCCGTTGCGGGCGCCCGCCGGGAGGAGCGTGGCCGTGCCCGAGCCGGTCTCGACCGTCGTCTGAGCCTGCCCGGTGGCGGCGCCCACCAGTAGGGCGAGGGCGAGAATCGCGCGCGTCATCGGACCGTAAAGCTGTAGGGCGCCGGCTCGCTCTCCGCCCCGTACTTGTCGACGGCGATGATCGCCAGCTCGTAGGTGCCCGGCTCGAAGTCCGACGTGACCTGGACATTGGCCGAGTACCGCCCGTCGTCGGCCGTCGGGTCGGCCGCGCCGCCCGCCGGGCCGTCGTCGAAGAGGCGCCCGATCGTGCCGCCGCTCTCCGGGTCGACGGCGACGACCGCCGCGATGTTGGCCCGCCCGTCGGGGTCCGTGACCGTCGCGACGATCGGGACGCGGACGACCGTCGTGCCGGTCGGCCGCGAGACGGCGTCCGGCGCGTTCGCCGTCACCGACGGCGGGCCCAGGTTCGTCGCAGCAAAGCGGAGGACGGCCGCGGCCTGGTCGCCCGCGCGCCCGTCGGCGCCCTCCGTCGCCACGCGGACGCTGTACTCGCCGATGGCGCCTCGCGGAAGGTCGAAGGGCGCGTCGACGCGGAAGGTGCCGGGCTCCACGTCGGCCTCGGCCTCGGCCACGAGCGAGTCGGTCTCGGCGTAGCGGACGAGGACGATCACCCGGACCGTCCCCTCCCCGCCGAGCGTGCCCGTGACGGCGAGCGGGACCGTCGCGGTCGGCGCGTCGGTGGCGAGGGCGACGTCGGTCGGCGAGACGTCGACCGCGCCGAGCGTCGGGCGGGCGACCTCGCTGGCGAAGCCGGGCGCGGCGTCGCACCCCCAGAGGGCGACGGCCAGCAAGACCACGGGGGGCCGGAGAGCTACGGGCATCGAGGGGACAGAGAGCGGCGTAGCGGTCCGGCGGGTCGCGTGGGGGGGAG
>JAAXJP010000211.1 GCA_012269805.1 Rubrivirga sp. | reverse complement strand
CTCCCCCGCCGCCGGACATTGACGAGGTCGTCTCCCGCCTCGAGGCCGAGCTTGAGGGTGTCGTCCGCGAGCTCGGCGCCTTGGACCCCGACGCGCCGGAGTCCGAGGTGGCCCGACAGCGGCTCCTGATCCGACGCGATCTCATCGCGGACCAATACCGCCGGTACGTCACGATGCAAGAACGGGTGCGGCTCGCGGAGATCGTCCACGACGCGCCGGTCGGCGGTTGACTCCGGCCGCCCCGACCTCAAGCCGCGAGGTCGACGCAGTCCGGCGGACCGACGCGGACCCACGGGGGGGACCGGCGTGGTGCCGGTCCCCCCGTGTGTGCCGTGGGTGGAGTAGCCTGCCGTCCGCGACCCGCCGCTCGATGGGCCGGGGACGGGCGCCCTCGGCTACTGGACCGTGACGGTGTAGTCCAGCTCGACGTCGCAGTCGCTGCTCCCTCGCACGCGGACGGTCTGCGTCCCCAGGACGTTGACGAACTGCCCGGCGGAGAACGGGTGCGACCGGGTCCGGGTGAGGTCGTTCATCTCGCTGTCGCGGGTCGTGGCGCTGTCCCACTCGCTGGCGGAGAGCGAGATGGCGAACCCGCTCCCCTCGGCGCGGGGCTGCTGGAGCGCGACCGTCCGGCCGACGGTGATCGCGTTCCCGGCGAACAGACTGACGAGGGTTGGGACCGAGTACTCGCCATAGGTCGCCCCATTGGGGAGGTCCATGGTCTCGAGCGGGTTGTTGCCGAGGTCGGACACGACGATGCGGAACTGGTAGTCGCCCGGGTTGGAGGAGCTGTCGCAGTTCCCGTTGGCGGTGATCGTGCCGAGCTCGATGGAAATGGAGGCGCTGGCGGGCCCCGGCTCGGGGCCCGGCACGGGCTCGGGGCCGGCACTGTCGCAGGCGGCGAGCGCGACGACGAGGACGAGAGAAGAGAGCAGGCGAAGCGAGGTCATGGCTGGAAGCTGGAGAGTTGGGAAGCCGAGGACGTGGAGCCCGCCCTCACTGACTGACGCACGGCCTCGGCACCCGACCGATCACGGCGGGCGTACTTTTTTCTCCTACCGCCCCGCCTCGCCGTTGCCCGTCCCCGACGTCACCCAGCTCTTGTCCGACCTCCGGGCCGGCGACGCGGACGCCGTCGACGCCATCCTCCCGCACGTCTACGGCGAGCTCCAGGACCTCGCCCGGCGGCAGCTCCGCGGCGAGCGCGACGGGCACACGCTCGACACGGCCGCGCTCGTCCACGAGGCCTACCTCAAGCTCGTCCGCCAGGACCGGGTCGACTGGCAGAGCCGGGCGCACTTTCTCGGCGTCGCCTCGCTGGCCATGCGGCGGATCCTCGTCAACTACGCGAGGAAGCGGCGGGCCGAAAAGCGCGGCGGCGGCGAGGTCGCGGCGACGTACCACGACGGCGAGATCGGCAAGGAGGCCAAGACCGAGGAGCTCCTCGCGCTCGACGAGGCGCTCGACGGGCTCGCCGCCCGGTCCGAGCGCCAGGCGCGGGTGGTCGAGATGTGGTTTTTCGGCGGGCTCACGCACGCCGAGATCGCCGAGGCCCTCGGCGTCTCCGAGCCGACCGTCCGCCGCGACTGGCGCGTCGCGCGGGCCTGGCTGAGCCACGTCCTCAGCGACGACGGCCCCGCCTCCGACGGGAAACCCGGCGGTGCGTGATCGGTCCCGCGGCGGTTCGGTGCGTCATCGGTAGGATCCCCCTCATGATGTCCGACGTCACCGACCGCTGGGCCCGCGTCCAGACCCTCTTCGAGCAGGCCCTCGGCCGACCGCCCGACGAGCGGTCCGCGTGGCTCCGCGCCGTCTGCGGCGACGACCCCGAGGTCTACCGCGAGGTCGAGAGCCTCCTCGAGGGCGACGAGAACCAGCACACGCTCTTCGACGGCCGCGTGGCCGACCTCTTCGCGCCCGCCGAGCTCGACGCGGCCCTCGCGCCCCGGCCCGGCGAGCGCGTCGGGCCGTGGATCCTGGGCGAACGGATCGGGGCCGGGGGGATGGGCGCCGTCTACCGCGCCGAGCGGGCCGACGACTTCGAGCAGACGGCCGCGATCAAGCGCATCAAGCCCGGCATGGACTCGGAGGCCGTGCTCGCCCGCTTCCGCGCCGAGCGCCAGATCCTCGCGCGCCTCGACCACCCCGGTGTCGCGCGCCTCCTCGGCGGCGGCCTCGACTTGGAGGGCCGCCCCTATTTCGCGATGGAGCTCGTCGAGGGCGAGCCCCTCACGGCCCACTGCGACCGCCTCGGGCTCTCCGTGGACGACCGGCTGGTCCTCTTCGCGCGCGTCTGCGAGGCCGTCGCCTACGCCCACCGGCAGCTCGTCGTCCACCGCGACCTCAAGCCGTCGAACGTGTTCGTGACCGAGACGCCGGACGGCCCGCGCGTCAAGCTCCTCGACTTCGGCATCGCGAAGGTGCTCTCGGAGGACGGCGCCGACGCCCGGCTCACGCAGACCGGCCACCGGCTCCTCACGCCGGCCTCGGCCGCGCCCGAGCAGATCCGGGGCGAGCCGCCGACGACGGCGACCGACGTGTACGCCCTCGGCGGGCTCCTGTACTACCTCCTCTGCGGGGCGCCGCCGCTCGGCCCGGGTCTCTCTCTCCTTGAGGTCGAGCGGGCCGTTCTGGAGGCCGAGCCCGGCCGGCCGAGCGCCCGGGTCACGCCCGAGGCGGCCCGGCTCCGGGGCACGACGGAGGCCGCGCTCGTCCGGCGGCTCCGCGGAGACCTCGACACGATCTGCCTGACGGCGCTCCGCAAGGAGCCCGAGCGCCGCTACGGCTCCGCCGCCGAGCTCCTGGCCGACGTCCGCCGCCACCGCGCCGACCTGCCCGTCGAGGCGCGGCCGGCCACGACCCGGTATCGTCTCGGCCGGTTCGTCCGCCGGCACCGGGCCGGCGTGCTGGGGACGGCCGCCGCCGTGCTGGCCATCGTCGCCCTCGCGTCGTTCTACACCGTCCGCCTCGCGGCCGAGCGCGACCGGGCCGAGACCGAGGCGGCCACGTCCGCCCAGACTGTCGAGTTCCTCCAGGACCTGTTCGAGGGCGCCGACCCCGACGCGTCGCGGGGGCTCGCCCTCACGGCAGCCGAGCTCCTCGCGGAGGGTGGCCGGCGGATCCGGTCAGACCTCGCCGGACAGCCGGCGGTCCAGGCCGCGATGCACCTCACGATCGGGAAGGTGTACCAGGACCTCGGGGCCTACGACTCCTCGCGGGTCCACCTGGAACGAAGCGTGGCGATGCGCAGCCGCCTCGGCGACCCGCTAGCGACGGCCGAGTCGCAGACGGCCCTCGCGTTCCTCTTGCGGCGGACCGGCGAGGCCGAGCCGAGCGTCGCGCTCCACCGGGCCGCCCTCGCCGCACGGCGGAGCGCCCTGCCCCCCGACGACCCGCTCATCGCCGAGGCCCTGGCCTCGATCGGCGCGTCGCTCCACGACCTCAGCCGGTTCGACGAGGCGGAAGCCGCGTACCGCGAGGCCGTCGCCATTCTGGAGGGGTCCGCCCACCGCGAGGTCTACGCCCAGTCGCTCGACAACCTCGCAGGCCTGCTCTACGACCGCGGCCGGTTCGAAGAGTCCCTCGCCCTGGGCGACCGGGGGCTGGCGATCAAGGAGGAGGTCTACGGGCCCGTCCACACGGCGGTCGCCGTCGCCCTCAGCGGGCAGGCCGTCGCCCTCCACGACCTCGGGCGGCTCGAGGAGGCCGGGGCGGCCTACCGCCGCGCCATCGAGATCGACCGGGAGTTGCTCGGCGGGGACCACCCGGACTACGCCATCGACCTCAACAACTACGGCACGTTGCTCTACGACCTCCGCGACTACGACGAGGCCGAGGCGATGTTCGACGAAGCCCTCGCCGTCAAGAGGGCGGCCCTGGCCCCGGGCCACCCCCAGGTCGCCACCACGCTCAAGAGCCTCGGCTTCCTCTACACCGACATGGGCCGGACCGAGGACGCCGTCCGCAACTTCCGGGAGGCCATCGCCATCCGACGGGCGGTGTACGGGGACGAGCACATGGGCGTCGCGGAGGCGACAGGCGGGCTGGCGCGGCTCTACACGAAGGCCGGGGACCACGCGCGGGCCGAGCCGCTCTACCGGGAGACCGTCGCGACCCTGTCGGCCGTGCTCGGCCCCGAGAGCCTCTACGCGCTCTTGTACCGGGTCCGCCACGCCGACGCGCTCCACCAGCTCGGGCGGGACCGTGAGGCCGAGGCCCTCTTCGCGCAGGCGGTGCCGGCCGCGCTGGCGGCGGCCCCGGAGGGGTCGGAAAACAGCGGGACCGTCGCGCGGCTCTACGGCCGGTTCCTCGCGGACCGCGGCCGGTGCGCGGCGGCGCGCCCGCACCTCCAGGCGGCCCGCCAGGCGTTCGCGGCCCTCGATCTCGCCGACGACGTGGCGGAGGTCGACCGCCGGCTGGCGACCTGTCGCTGAACCGCCGCGTCGCCCGCCCCGCCTCGGCGTCGAGGCGGAGGGGGCCTACGCCCCGTCGATGAGGCGCTGGAGGACGTCGCCGAGGTGGCGGGCGAGCGTGGCCTCGGTGCCGCCGAGCGTGCCCGAGCCGATCACGTCGCGCGTAAGGGCGAACCCGAACAGGACGGCCACGACGAGGCCGGCCCGCTCCCGGGCGTCGTCGCCGCCGAGCCACGCCGCCAGCGGGGAGGCGACCTGCTCGGCGAGCGCGGCGCGGAGGATGCCGCCGGCCTCGGGGTGCGGGGCCGAGTGGAGCAGGACGAGCGTCGGGTCGAACCCCTCACGGCGCGGGCGGAGAAGCCACCGCGCGAGCCGGTCGCCGAGCGTGTGGCGGTCGCCCACGAGGAGGTTGCCAATCGTGAAGCTGTCGCCGACGACCTCCGCGAAGAGGCCGAGCTTGGAGCCGAAGTAGCGGTTGATGAGCGCGGCGTTGACGTCGGCCTCGGCCGCGATCTCACGGACGCCAACCTGGCCATAGCCGGCGTGCGAGAACTGGCGGCGGGCGGCGGCGAGGAGGCGCGCGCGCGTGGCGGCGCGGTCGCCGGTGACGGGCGGCTTGGGGCGGGCGGCCATCGGGGCGGGCGGAGGAGGCCCTTGTAAACCGCTGGCGACTTCCGGTTCCCCTTCCGCCGGCTCGCCCCGCCCCGGGGCCGTTGCCGGCCTCCGCCGCCGGGCCGTACCTTCAGGGCCGCTCTTGCCGCCCCTCTCCATGGTCTCCGACGACCCGTCGTCCCGCGCCCCGCGCGGCGACGGCCTCCGCTACCGCCGCGTCCTCCTGAAACTGAGCGGCGAGGCCCTTCTCGGGGACAAGGCGTTCGGCATCGACCACACCGTCCTCTCGCAGTACGCCCGCGACGTCAAAGAGGCCGTCGACGCGGGCGCCGAGGTGGCCCTCGTCATCGGCGGCGGGAACATCTTCCGCGGCGTCTCGCCCCAGGGCTCGAAGATGTCGAGCCGCGCCCACGCCGACTACATGGGCATGCTGGCGACGATGATCA
>JAAXJP010000286.1:2138-5472 GCA_012269805.1 Rubrivirga sp. | reverse complement strand
GACGCCGAGGCGGGCGCCCCCGACGAACCCGGCGGGGGCGGGCCGGTTGGAGCGGTCCCGTCTCTCCCGCCGTTCCCCATGTCGTTCTCGAACCCGTTCGCCCGTCCGCAGCCGTCGATCTGGAAGGGCGCCGTCGCCGGGTTGGCCGGCGGCCTCGTCGGCACGTTCGTCAAGAGCCAGGTCGAGCCGATCCTCCAGGACCTCGGCGAGCGGCTCTTCCCGCCGTCGCACGCCGAGAAAGAGCGGCCCGGGGCCGACGTGCAGGGCCACCCCGACCGGATGCCGCCGTCGGAGATGGCGCAGGACGTGACCGACGAGGTCGGCGTGACGCTGAGCCGCGACGAGAAGCTGGAGGCGCAGGACGCGATCCATTGGGCCTTCGGGACGAGCGCGGGTGTGGCGTATGGCGTCGCCGCCGAGTTCACCGACGCCGAGGCCGGGTTCGGCATTCCGGCCTCCGTCGCCCTCTTCGCCGGGACGCACGGCTCGACGCTCCCCGCCCTCGGCCTCCAGGCCGACGTCGACGACCTCCCGGCGGCGTGGTGGGTCTGGGAGCTCGGCTCGCACGTCGTCTACGGGGTGACCGTCGAGCTCGTCCGCCGCGGCGTCCGCGGCCTGCTGGACTGAGCGGCCGCCGGCGCCGCCCGGCCTCCTCCGCCTCGGCGCCGAGGCGGAGGAGGCGCCCGTGCCGCCCGTCGGTTCGTCGGGGCCGTCCGATCTTCCCGTCCCGACCCCCGACTCCCGATATGGACCGCCCGTGGTGGCAGACGGCCGTCGTCTACCAGATCTACCCCCGCTCCTTCCGCGACGCGAACGGCGACGGCGTCGGCGACCTCGCCGGGATCACGGAAAAGCTGGATTACCTCGCCGACCTCGGCGTCGGCGCCGCCTGGCTCAGCCCGTTCTACCCCTCGCCCCAGGCCGACTTTGGGTACGACGTGAGCGACTACCGCGGCGTCGACCCGCAGTACGGGACGCTGGACGACGTCGACCGGCTGGCGGCGCGGGCGCACGACCTCGGGCTGAAGCTGATCGTCGACTTCGTGCCCAACCACTCCTCGGACCAGCACCCGTGGTTCGAGGAGAGCCGACGGTCGCGGGACTCCGAAAAACGCGACTGGTACGTCTGGCGCGACCCGGCGCCCGACGGCTCGCCGCCGAACAACTGGCTGAGCCACTTTGGCGGGCCGGCCTGGACGCTCGACGAGGGGACGGGCCAGTACTACCTCCACTCGTTCCTGAAGGAGCAGCCCGACCTCAACTGGCGCAACCCGGCCGTCGTCGACGAGATGATGGATACGCTCCGGTTCTGGATGGCGCGCGGCGTCGACGGGTTCCGGATCGACGTGGCGCACTCCATCATGAAGGACCCGGAGCTCCGCGACAACCCCGTCGCGGAGGCCGCCGGCAGCTTCCACAAGCCGATGGGCGCGTACGACACGCTCGTCCACGTCTACGACAAGGCGCACCCGGACGTCCACGAGGCGTTCGCGCGGTTCCGCCGGACGGTCGACGGGTTCGATGCACAAGAGCGGGTCACGATCGGCGAGATCCACGAGTACGAGGACCTCGGGCGCTGGGCCAGCTACTACGGCACGCCGACCGAGGCGGGCGGGCTCAGCGGGCTCCACATGCCGTTCAACTTCGGGCTGCTCAACACGCCGTGGACGGCCGCCGGCGTCCGCGCCCACGTCGACGCGATCGAGGCCGTGCTGCCCAACGGCGCGTGGCCGAACTACGTCCTCGGCAACCACGACGAGCGGCGCCTCGCGACGCGGCTCGGGCCCGAGTCCGTGCGGCTGGCCGGGATGCTCCTCCTCACGCTCCGCGGCGCGCCGACGCTCTACTACGGCGACGAACTCGGGATGGAGGAGGTCGACGTCCCGCCCGACCAGCGGAAGGACCCGTGGGGCTTCCGGAGCGGGATGCCGGAATTGAGCCGCGACGGCTGCCGCACGCCGATGGCCTGGGACGCCTCGCCCGGCGCCGGCTTCTCCGACGGCGCCGACCCGTCCGAGTACTGGCTCCCGCTCCACGAACGCCACGCGTCGGTCAACGTCGCCACCGAGGCGGCCGACCCCGGCTCGGTCCTGAGCTTCTACCGCCGCGCCCTCGCGACGCGCGCCGCCAGCCCGGCGCTGCAGGCCGGGAGCTACCGCCCGCTCGACGACGTGCCACCCGACGTGTTCGCCTTCGAGCGGGTCGAGGGCGACGACCGCCGGCTCATGCTTCTCCATTTCGGGGACGGCGAGGCCGAGGTCGCGGTACCCGGAGCGTACCGCGGCGCGTCGGTCGCGCTGGCGACACACGGCCGCGAGGGCGGGCCCGTGGGCGAGTCCGTCCGCCTCGGGCCGTGGGCGGGCGCGGTCGTCGGGCCGGGGCTTACAGCCGGACGGTGAGGCCGGCGCTCAGCGACCGGACCTCGTACTGGCCGGTAAAGGCGACGAACGGGTTCTCGCTCGTAAAGAGGGTCCGCTGCGTCCGCACGGCGAGCTCCACCGGCACCGCCGCCGGCCGGAGGCCAAGCTCCACATACTGACCGACGCTGGCCTCGAAGTCGCGCCGGTCGACGAACCGGACCACGTCGTCACGGGCGTCGACGTCGACGTCGGACGCGACCATGCGGTCGAGCGCGTACCCGCTGAGGAGGCCGGCTCCGAGTCGGACGCGCCCGCCGGCGACCTCGGGCGCGAACCGGACCCCGAGCCGCACGTGGAGCAGGTCGTAGGCCGTCACGTCGCGGCCTCGCGCGCCCGTCACCAACCGGACGACGTCCCGCTCGTACTCGAGGCCGAGGACCGGCCGGATCTCGCCGCGGAAGAACGGCGGCGCCACCTCGAGCGCGGCCCGCGCTCGGAGAGCGCCGAGGGCGGGCTCGTCGGGCGTGCCGGGCGGTTCGGACACGCGCTCGAGAGAGCCGGTGGCGGCGTCGAGCCCACCCTCGAACCGGACGCGGATGGGGGTCCGCACGGCACGAGAGGCCGCAGCGGTGTACCCCGGGTCCGCGCACTCGTTGTACGTGTCGATCGCGTCGGCCAGCGCGGGCTCGGTGTACGCGAGGGTGGGTACATCGAGCGCGGCCGCGCAGGGTCCCTCCAGGACGACGGCCAGGGTCTGGCGAAACAGCGCGCGCTCGCGCTGCCGGACGCCCGACTCGGTCGCGACCTCGTCACGGACGAGGTACAGCCCGATGGGCGCGGCGTCGGTCTGGACAAAGAAGGTCGGTCGGCCCTCGACCGTCTCGACGGCGAGCAGGTCCACTGGGCCGTCACGTACGACACGAGCGAACAGCCGGCGGCCCGTCGGTGCGTCGGGGCTCGGGTCGGTCTGGTAG
>JAAXJP010000286.1:0-2128 GCA_012269805.1 Rubrivirga sp. | reverse complement strand
CGGTACGCGCGGCCGCCGGCGGCGCCGAACGCGGAGGCCTCCTCGACGCCGTACGTGACGGGAGGCGCGGTCGGGGTGGACCGAAACCGAACGCCGAGCGCGTTCTGGGCCTCGCTCTCGAGCGCGATGGCCCCCCGCAGCGTGTCCCCCTCGACGACGACGAACCCAGGCTCGTAGGATTGGGCGGGGGCGCCGGCCGTGAGGAGGAACGATGCGGCGGCTAAGAGTCGGGACATGGGCCCACGGGTGAATAGATGGCCCACGCTACTCTCTCTCGCGGCTGCAGAAAAGGTCTCGCGCTCTTGCCTTTTTCAGAGCACGGCCGGTTCTCTGCGCAGGCTCCGGCCCCTACCGGTCTCGCTCGAAGTAGAGGTAGACGTAGACCGCCAGCCCGAACGACGTCGCGTCGGTCGAGACCAGCCGCCAGCCATCGGCCGCGTAGCCGTCGATGATCTCCTGGACCTCCTCCTGCGAGGACTCCGCGATGTGGTTCGCGTTGGTCGTCACTTTCGTGTAGTAGGTCCGGGCTTCGACCTTGTATTCCATCACGTCAAAAGGGGTGGGGCGCGCGAGAATAACGCCGGCGGGCCAGCGGACCGGAGACGCGGCGGCGGCGTAGGCGCCGGGCCTCGCCCCTCCGCTCATGCCGCAGTACGTCCTCGCCCTCGACCAGGGCACCACGTCCTCCCGCGCCATCCTCTTCGACCAGGCCGGCTCCATCCGGGCCGTCGCCCAGAAGGAGGTCGAGCAGCACTTCCCGAAGCCCGGTTGGGTGGAGCACGACGCCGAGGAGATCTGGTCCTCGCAGGTCGGCGTCGCGACGGAGGCGCTGACGCGGGCCGGCCTCCGCCCGCGCGACGTGGCCGCGATCGGCATCACGAACCAGCGCGAGACGGCCGTCGTGTGGGACCGCCGCACGGGCACGCCCGTGTCCCACGCCATCGTGTGGCAAGACCGCCGGACGGCCCCGTTCTGCACGCAACTCAAGGAGGAGGGGCACGAGCCGACGGTCCGCGCCAAGACCGGGCTCGTCATCGACAGCTACTTCTCGGGCACGAAGGTCCGCTGGATCCTCGACCACGTCGACGGGGCCCGCGAGGCCGCCGAGGCCGGCCACCTCGCCTTCGGGACCGTCGACAGCTGGCTCGTCTGGAATCTCACCGGCGGCACGGCCGACGCCGGCGCGCTCCACATGACGGACGTGACGAACGCGTCGCGGACGCTCATGTACAACATCCACACGGGCGACTGGGACGACGAGCTCCTCGACCTGCTCGGCGTGCCGCGCGCGATGCTCCCGGAGGTCCGGTCGTCGTCGGAGGTCTACGCGAACACGAGCGGCGAGATCTTCTCGTCGCGGACGCCGATCGCGGGGATCGCCGGCGATCAGCAGGCGGCCACGTTCGGCCAGCGGTGCGTGGAGCCGGGGATGGCCAAGAACACCTACGGCACGGGCTCCTTCATGCTCCTCAACACGGGCACCGAGCCGGTCGAGTCGACGAACCAGCTGCTCACGACGGCGGCCTGGAAGCTGGGCGACGCGCCGACGGAGTACGCTCTTGAGGGGAGCGTCTTCGTGACGGGATCGGCCGTCCAGTGGCTCCGCGACGGGCTCGCGATCATCCGATCGGCGTCCGAGGTCGAGCCGCTGGCCGCCTCCGTCGAGGACACCGACGGCGTCTACGTCGTCCCGGCCTACACCGGCCTCGGCGCGCCGCACTGGGACCCCTACGCCCGCGGCACGATCGTCGGCATCACGCGCGGGACGACGGCGGCCCACATCGCGCGGGCGACGCTGGAGGGCATCGCGTTCCAGGTGGCCGACGTGCTCACGGCCATGAAGAAGGACGCCGGCGTCGAGCTCCAGGAGCTCCGCGTCGACGGCGGCGCGGCGGCCAACGACCTCCTCCTGCAGATCCAGGCCGACCTCCTCCAGGCGCCCATCGTCCGCCCGGCCGTGACCGAGACGACGGCGCTCGGGGCGGCCTACCTCGCCGGCCTCGCCGTCGGCTACTGGGGCTCGGCCGAGGAGATCTCGGCGCAGTGGCAGCTCGACGAGCGCTTCGAGCCCCAGGTGTCGGCCGACGAGGCCGAGGCCCGCCACGCCCAGTGGCGCCGCGCGCTCGAC
>JAAXJP010000455.1 GCA_012269805.1 Rubrivirga sp. | reverse complement strand
ACGGGGCATGGCGGGCGCGCCGGGGCGTGGACCGCGCGGGGCGGAGGGGCCCCACGCTAGGGTCCTGGCGGCCCTCGCCGCATGGGCGCCGGCGCCTATATCCCCCCGTGCTCGCACGAGAGGAGCGCCGCGGCGACGGCCTCGCGCCCGCGCCCGGTGAGCTCGAGCTTCCCCATGACGGCCTCGACGTGGTGGCGGACGGTGTGGACGCTCACGAACAGGCGATCGGCGATCTCGGCGTTCGAGAGTCCGCGGGCGACGAGGAGCGCGACCTCCGCCTCGCGTCGGGTCAGCCCCAGGGACTGGCGGAGCGCGTCGGGCGCGGGGAGCACGTGGAGACCGCGCGCCGGGGCTACGGAGACGAGGAAGGCCTCGGTCGGGTGGAGGGCCCCCGCGGGGAGGAGCGCTACGCGAAGGCGATAGGCCGTTCGGGCTGTCGTCACCTCGGCCGCGACCGGCACCCCGGCCGCGGTCTCGCCGCGTCGCCCGAACCCGACCCGCCGGGCCTGGCGCGCGAGGGCGCCGAGGGCGGCCTCGACCGTCGCCGCCTCGGGGTCAGCGGCCAGGAGGTCGCCGAGGGCGGCGCTCCGGAAGACCTCGCGGCCGTCGGCGTCGTACGCCGCCAGCGGCTCGCCGACGGCGTCGAGCGCGGCGCGGTGCGCGGCCAGCCGGTCGAGCGCGTCGAGGCCGGCCCGGAAGGCCGGGGCCAGCATCCGGAGCATCGGCCCCTGGAGGCCGCCGTCAGTCGTCCCGAGGCGGGGGCCGAGCGACCACAGGATGGCGTCGCCCTCGGGGCGCGTCGTGATGAGCCCGGCGTAGTCGCGGACGCCGTGGCGGAAAAACACCTCGTTCCACACCGGCGCCCGGCCCACGTCGAGCCCGCCGCGGCGGACGACCTCGGCCACGACGTCCCACGAGAACGCTTCAATCCCGAGCTCGCGGCGGTCGGTGTGCCACACGTTGGGGGCCTCGTCCCAGTACGTGATCATGTCCGGCGTGACGTCCTGGGCGAACGTCATGAGCCCGGCTACGAGGTCTTCGCCGTCGTCGGTGTAGTGGCCGCCGTCGCCGGTCGGCAGGCGGAACAGCGTGTGCGAGCCGCCGAGGAGGGCCCCGAACTCGGCGTTGACCGCCCGCCGCCACGTGTCGGTGTCGTCGAAGGCGAGCGGAGAGAGGAGCGCCCGCGACGTGGACTCGAGGCGGGCCAGGACGGCGGGGGTGAGCGTGGCGGCCATGTCAGGCGACCTTGGCGCCGAGGAGCCGGGCGGCGACGGCCTCGCGCCCGCGCCCGGTGAGCTCGAGCTTGGCCATCGCGGCCTCGACGTGGTGGCGGACCGTGTGGGGCGAGACGAAGAGCCGGTCGGCGATGGCGTCGTTCGCCAGCCCCTCGGCCACGAGGAGGGCGACCTCGGCCTCGCGCCGCGTCAGCCCGAACGCCTCGCGGACGGCGGCGGGGGAGGGGAAGGCCGCCGCCAGACCGCGGGGCTCGACGGTCACGACGAAGGCGTCCCCGAGGCCGGCGGCCCCGGCGCCGAGGAGCACGGCGCGAAGGGCGTACTCCGCCCGCGCCGTCTGGACCGTCGCGGTGGGCACGGCGGCGACGGCCGCGTCGGCCCGCCGTGCGAAGACGAGCGGCTGGAGCCGGCGCGCGAACGCGGACAGACCAGCGCCGACGGTCCCGGCCTCGGGGTCGGCGGCGAGGAGCGCCACCAGGGCCGGCGTCCGGTGCGTCTCGGCGGCGTCGGCGTCGAACACAGCGAGCGGCTCGCCGGCCGCGTCGAGGGCGGCCCGGTGCGCGCCGAGCCGGTCGAGTGCGTCGAGACCGGCCTTGAACGAGGGGACGAGGAGCCGGAGGACCGGGAACAGCGCGCCGGCCTCGGGCCGCCGCCGGAAGCCGTGGAGCGAGAGGTGGACGCTCCCGCGGGGCGTCGCGACGAACAGCGAGTTCGTGTCGTCCATCCCGTTGGGGATGAGGACCTCGCCCCGCCACGGGTTGATGTCGCGGTGGGGGTCTACGCCGAGCACGTGGAAGGCCATCGGCATGTCCCAAACCTCGACGCGCTCCCGAATCAGGAAGCGGTGGAACGGCTCCAGGGTGGGGTCCGGCGAGCCCCCCGTCCCGCTCCACACGTTGCGGAGGAAGACCCCGGCCGCGTCGGCGACGCGGTCGTCGAGTCCGTGGAGGCGCGTGAAGGCGTCCTGGCCCGGGAAGTTGAACGTGGCCGACGCGGCCCCGACGGCCGCGCAGGCCGCTTCCATCACGCCGGCCCGCCAGTCGGTGACGGTCTCGTAGGCGAGCGGCGAGAGGAACGCGCGCGAGGCGGACTCGAGCCGAGCGAGGTCGGCCGTGGAGAGCGGAAGCGCCATGGCGGACGTGCCGGGGGCGGGCAGGCACGACGCGAGAGCATACAGCGTGAGCCTCGGCGTCACAAGATGGGGAAACCGTGTGCGGCTCGGGGGAGGCCCCGCTCGGCGCGCGGCCGAGGCGGGGCCCCGATGGCCGGTTAGCGCGCCCGGTCGATCCGCCGCGTCACCGCGCCAGCCTCGCCGCTGAGCCGAGCGAGGTAGGCTCCGGCCGGCAGCGACCCGACGGCCACGGGGACCACCACGCGTTGGCCGGCCGCGACCGTCCCCTCGTAGAGCGTCGACACCCGGCGGCCCAACACGTCGAACAGCTCCAGCCGGACGGTCTGTGCGCGGTCTGACGAGAACCGGAGCGTCGTCGTGGTCGCCGAGGGGTTGGGCGCGGCAGGCTCCAGGACGAGGGCGACGGCTGGAGGCGTGACCTCGACCGGCGTCGCCACGCCGCCCTCATAGCGAGCGAAGTAGTTGAGCCCGGCGACGCCGCCGATGCTGCTGTACCCGCCGCCGGCGTAGAGGTGCGGCCCGTCCACGGCCAGCGCTCGGACCGTCCCGTTGCCGACGCCGCCGGCCAGCGACTCCCAAGCGCCGCCGGCGAGGCGGGCCACGCCGTTCACCGCCACGCCGCCGGCCGTCGTGAAGCTGCCCGCGACGTAGAGCTGGCCGCCCCCATCGAACACGAGGTCGCGGACGGCGGTCCCACCTCCGGACGCACCGGCCACCCCGCCGGCGACGCCGGCCCACGCCGCGCCGTCCCACCGGGCGAGGTGTTCGACGGCGCCGCCGCCCATCTCGGTAAAGAAGCCGCCAGCGTAGAGGTTGCCGTCCGGGCCGACCTCGAGCGCGTACACCACCGCGCCGACGGTCTGCGTCCCGGTGCCGACCGCGCTCCAGCTCGCGCCGTCCCACCGCGCGACGTTGTTCGCCGCCACGCCGCTGACGGTCCGGAAGGAGCCGCCGACGTAGAGGTTGTCCGCGGCGTCGAGGGCGAGCGAGTACCCCGTGTTGCTGAGGCCTTGCCCCCCACCGGGGACGGTCCACGTCGCGCCGTCCCACTGGAAGACGGCCCGCGGCGAGCCGCCGCCGACGAGGTTCATCCCGCCCGTCACGTAGACCGTCCCCTCGCTGTCGACCACGAGGTCTTCGGGCGGGTTGTTGAAGCCGGGGCCCATCGCGGCCCAGGCCGCCCCGTCGAACCGGGCCACGCGCGTGGCGGCGACGCCGCCGATCTGGGTGAACCTGCCGGCCGCGTAGAGCGTGCCGTCGGGGCCCATGCCGAGGGCGAAGATCCAGTCGTTGGCGCCGCCGAGGGCCGTCCACGCGGTCCCGTCCCAGCGGGCGACCATGTAGCTGGGGGCCGTCGAGACGGAGCCGATCGAGGAGAACGTGCCGGCGATGTAGAGGGCCCCATCGGGGCCGACCACGATGTCGTTGACGATCTGCGGGACGGGGGCCCCGACGGCGGACCAACTGCCGCTAGCGTGCGCGCGTGGGAGCGTCTCGGCGGAGGGCGCGGGCGGACCGGCGAACGGGGCCGCGAGGGCGGGCGTGGCCAGGAGGCCGACCCACAAGAGCGCCGCGAGAGCGGGCGAAGCAAGGGGTTGCATGACAGGAGGCGTCAAAGTGGGGAGGGCGCCGATGGGCGCGAGGGAGGGCAAGCTGGGAGCGGGGCCGTCTGGGCCACATGGGCGGGGCCGCCTATTTCCACGGCCCTGCCCGTTGCAGCCTCAGCTGGCGGCCGAGTCGGCGGGCGCAGCCAGCCGGTCGAGGTGCTGAGGGACGAGGTCGAGGTAGGGCGTCACAGGCTCGGCGTCGGGCCCGACGGGGCGCGGCGCGAGCTCGCCGGCCGGCCCCAGGGACCGGACGAACCGGTAGATGGCCCGGGCGTCGGCGTCGCTGAGCGCACGAACGGACGGCCACGGCATCGGCGGAAGGCCACCGGCCTGGAGCCGCGCGACCCACTGCTCCTCGGTCAGTTGGTGGGTCGTCAGGCGGAGGTTCTTGGCATAGCTCGTGCCCCACGGCCCGCGGAAGCCGACGGGCGAGCCCGTCAGCCAGAGCGAGTCCGGGAGGGCCCCGTCCGCTTCGATGTAGCCGACGTATTGGCATTCGTTGCACCCGCCGATCTCGACGAGGTAGCGGCCGGCCTCGAGGTCGCTGGCGGCCGCGACGGCCGGGACCTCGGGTGGGGTGGGCGCCGCGTCGGAGCGGCACCCGGCGGCGAACAGGAGGGGCATCACGAACAGCCCCGGGACGATGGCTCGATGGTGGGTCATGGGAGAGGGAAGAGGGCCCGGCGTTAGCCGAGCAGGGCGAAGGGGACGGCGCGGGACCGGGTCCCGGCCTGGAGGCGGAGGCGGTAGAGACCGGGGGCGAGGGCGCCGCCCGGGAGCCGAGCGAGGTGCGGGCCAGCCTCGAAGGCGCGGTCGGCGAGGCACGCGACCTCGCGATCGAGCGCGTCGTGGACCACGAGGCGGACCGCCGCGGGATCATCCAGTGTGAACCGGGCAACGAGCGCGTCGGCGGCCAAGGCGGCGTCGACGGTGAGGGTCAGAGCGGACGGCGGGCCGAGCACGCGGGCGACGTCCGCACGGGGAGCGCGCCAAAGCCCGCCCTCGGCCCCGAGCGCCAGCAGCCACCGCCGCGTCAGCGCGAGGCCGACGGGGACGGCGGGGAGCGCGTCGCCGACGGCGCCCCACGAGGCCCCGCCGTCGGACGAGGCGATGAGGGCGGGCGGCCCGTCGGCGGCCCCGTAGAGCACGTCGCCCGCGCCGGCCAGCAGGTCGAGCGGGCGGGCGGCCGCGACGCCGTCGTAGACCTCGGCCCAGACGAGGACCGGCCCGGCCCCTGGTGCGGCCCGGTAGAGGCGGCCGCCGACGGCGGCATAGAGCGCGCCCGCGTCGGCCGCCAGCGTGGCGTCGGGGACCCGGAGCGGGAGCCCGACGCCGGCCGACGACCACGACCGCCCGCCGTCGGTGCTCCGGCTGACGCCGAGGGCGTGGGCGATCACGAGCCCGCTCCGCCCTGACGAAGCGGCGAAGACGCGGAGGCGCCCCCCGCCCAGCGGCAGGCCCCGCCCGGCGGGCTCCCACTCGAGCACGCCGTCGGCCGAGCGGAACACGCCGGACCGCGCGGTCCCGGCGATCGTCACGG
>JAAXJP010000059.1 GCA_012269805.1 Rubrivirga sp. | reverse complement strand
TCCTCAACAAGGGCGGCGCCGGCCGCTACATCTCCCGCGAGGAGAGCGTCGAGCGCCTGACGCCCGTCGCCGAGCGCCACCTCGACCTGCTCCAGACCTACGACGCCGCGCTCGCGCGGATGGCCGACGGCCCCGCCAAAGAGCGCGTCGAGGCCATGATGCCGTACCTCCGCACGGAGACGGCCAAGATCTCCGAGACCATCCTGAGCCTCGGCGGCGCCCCGCCGACCGGCGCCGGCCGCGAGCAGCGCGCGCCCACCGAGGGCACCGACGCGAGCCGCGTCCGCGGTCTCCTCGACGCCGAGAAGGACTTTGGCGGCTCACTCCGCGAGGAGATGGACGCCGTCCACCACCAGGAGCGGACGCGGGCCATCCTCGGCCACAACGCCGAGGCCTCGACGGCCCGGGTCGACCTGCTCCGCGGCGTGGCCGCCGACCTCGGCCGCTAGCCTCCCCCGCCTCGGCTGCCCGACCGAGGCGGCCCGACTCGAGCCGACCTCGTACGGCCGGCTCGCCGCGCCGCTACGCACCCCATGCCCGACTCCCCCCTGCCCGTCATCGTCTCCGGCATCCAGCCGTCGGGGACCCTCCACCTTGGCAACTACCTCGGCGCGATCCGCCAGAACATCGCGCTTGCCAACGACGCCGACGCCCGGAGCGAGGCGTTCCTCTTCATCGTCGACTACCACGCCCTCACGACGCTCCGCGACGCCGAGGCGCTCCGCCGGTACACGCTCGACGTCGCGCTCGACTACCTCGCCCTCGGCCTCGACCCTCAGCGGGCGAGCCTGTTCGTCCAGTCCGACGTCCCGCAGCTGACGGAGCTGACGTGGATCTTCCTCTGCCTCACCCCGACGGCGATCCTGGAGAAGGGCGTGTCCTACAAGGACAAGGTGGCGCAGGGCCTGAGCGCCAACGGGGGGCTGCTGACCTACCCGATCCTCCAGGCCGCCGACATCCTCGCGTACACGGTGCCCGGCCGCGACCTCGTCGTGCCCGTCGGTGCGGACCAGAAGCAGAATCTCGAGATCAGCCGCGACACGGCGAGCCGGTTCAACGAGGCGTTCCGGCCCGACGACCCGCTCTTCCCGCTCCCGGAGCCCTACATCTTGGACGAGGTCTCTGTCATCCCCGGCCTCGACGGGCGGAAGATGTCGAAGAGCTACGGCAACACGATCGGCATCTTCGACGAGGGGAAGACTCTCAAGAAGAAGGTGATGGCGATCGTCTCCGACTCGACGCCGCTGGAGGAGCCGAAAGACCCCGAGGCCGACAACACGTTCGCCCTCATCCGCCACTTCGCGACGGACGACGAGCGGGCGGAGATCGCGGAGGCGTACCGCGCCGGCGGCTACGGCTACGGCCACGCCAAAAAGGCGCTGCTCGGGATGATCGACCGCCACTTCGGCGAGGCCCGCGAGCGGCGGCGCGAGCTGGCCGCGCGCCCCGACGACGTCCGCGACGTCCTCCAGAGCGGCGCCGAGGCGGCCCGAGCGCGGGCGTCCGAGGTCATGGCCCACGTCCGCGACGCCGTCGGCTTCCTGAACTAGCGGATCCGCCCCGACCCCATGATCCTCGTCATCGACAACTACGACTCGTTCACGTACAACCTCGTCCACCTCGTGGGCGGCGTGACCGAGGACTACCGCGTCGTGCGGAACGACCAGATCGACCTCGGCGAGATCGCGGAGCTGGCCCCGGACGGCGTGCTCATCTCGCCCGGCCCCGGCCGGCCGGACGAGGCCGGCGTCTCGGAGGCCGTCATCCGCCGCTTCGGCGAGACGACGCCGATCCTCGGCGTGTGCCTCGGCCACCAGGCCATCGGCGAGGTGTTCGGCGGCCGCGTCGTCCACGCCCCGACGCTCATGCACGGGAAGACGTCGACGGTCCGCCACGACGGACGGACCGTGTTCGAGGGCGTCGCCCAGGACTTCGTCGCGACCCGCTACCACTCACTCGTGGTGGACCGGGCGACGCTCCCGGCCGTGCTCGACATCTCCGCCGAGACGGCCGACGGCGTCATCATGGGCCTGCGGCACAAGGAATTCCCCGTCGAAGGCGTCCAGTTCCACCCCGAGTCGATCCTGACGACCGAGGGCCCGACGCTCGTCCGCAACTGGGTCGCCCACTGCCTCGCGGCCCGTCCCGCCGCCCCATGACCATCAACGGCCTCGCCTCGCGCGTCCTCCCGGACCGGGTCTGGAACTCGATCAAGTCGGTCGCGGGCTACCGCGTGTTCTACCGCCAGGAGGCGGAGCTCTCGTCCGGCGTCCGGCTCCGGGTCCGTGACCACCCGGACTGGTCGGTGCTCACCGAGGTCTTCCTCGACGGCGGCTACGACGGCCCGATCCTGGACGCGATCCGGGGGGCGGACCCGAGCGGGCCGATCCGGGTCCTCGACCTCGGGGCGAACGCCGGGTTCTTCACGCTCCGCGTCGTCGACCTCGTGCGGCGCCACGCCCCCGGCCGCGAGGTCTCGGTGCTTGCCGCCGAGCCGGGATCGAAACCCGGGAAGAAGTTCGAGGACCGGGTCCTGAGGGAGAACGATCTCGGGGACTCGGTGACGCTGCTCCGCGGCCTCGTCGGCCGGCGCTCGGGGACCGCCGCGTTCGCCGAGTACCCCGCGACGACGACGAACAACGTGTTCGACGCCAACGCGACGGCCGCGACGCGTGCCTACGTCGACCTCGAGGCGCACCTCGACGGGTCGCCCATCGACCTCCTCAAGTGCGACATCGAGGGGTCCGAGGCCGACTTTCTCGCCAGCTACCCCGACCTGCTCGCCCGGACGCGCCACCTCGTGATCGAGCTCCACGAGGCCTACGTGGAATACGCCGCCTGCGACGCCGCGATCCGAGCGGCCGGGTTCGAGCGGCGCACCTCCCACATCGCCGGCCCGTGCCGGGTCGACTACTGGGTGCGCCCCGCGCAAGCCGTGCCCGCCGACGCCCCCCCCACCGACCCGACATGACGACCCTGAAACCCGTCCTCCAACTCGTCGCCGAAGGCGAGACGCTCAGCCAGTCTCAGGCCGAGTCCGCCATGCACGTGATGCTCTCCGGCGAGGCCGAGACGGCCCAGATCGCGGGCCTCCTGATGGGCCTCCGCTCGCGCGGCGAGACGCTCGACGAGCTCGTCGGCTTCACGAAGGTGATGCGCGAGTACGCCGTGCCTGTCGAGACGGACCTCGACCCGATCGACCTGTGCGGCACGGGCGGCGACCACTCCGGCACGTTCAACATCTCGACGGCCGCCTCTTTCGTCGCGGCCGGGGCCGGCGTGCCCGTCGCCAAGCACGGCAACAAGGGCGTGTCGTCGTCGTCCGGCTCGGCCGACGTCCTGTCCAGCCTCGGCGTCCGCGCGGACCTCGACGCGGAGGGCGTGAGCCGGTGCCTCGACGAGGCCGGCATCGCGTTCCTGTTCGCCCCCCAGTTCCACCCCGCGCTCCGCCACGTCGGACCGGTGCGAAAGGCGCTCGGCGTCCGGACGTTCTTCAACATCCTCGGGCCGCTGTGCAACCCGGCCGCCGTCAAGCGCCAGCTCGTCGGCGCGTTCTCGGACGGCGTGGCGAAGATGATGGCCCAGATCCTGATGCGGCTCGGCAGCGAGCACGTCGTGGTGGTCTACGCGCACGACGGGCTCGACGAGCTCTCGACCACGAGCCCGACGACGATCTACCAGACGGGCTCGCACGCCTTCGACGGCGGGCTCTTGGAGCAGGAGGTCGTGCCCGAGCGGTTCGGGCTGGCGCGCGTGTCGGCGGCGGCGCTCCAGGGCGGGACCCCCGGGGAGAACGCCGAGATCGTCCGCGCCGTCTTGGGCGGGAAGGCCGGCCCGCAGGCCGACGTGGTGCTCCTCAACGCGGCCTACGCCCTCCTCGCCGCCGGCGACATCGGCGACCTCGACGCGTGCCTCGACGCGGCCCGCGAGAGCGTCGCCAGCGGCGCGGCGCTCCAGAAGCTCGACACGCTCGTCGAGGTCTCCAACGAGCTCGCCGAGGCGGCCTGATGGCGACGATCCTCGACCAGATCCTCGACGACACGCGCCGGCTCGTGGCCGAGCGAAAGGCCGTGACGCCGGCCGCCGCGCTCGAACGCCGTCCCGCGTTCCACGCGCCGACGCTGTCGTTGGCCCGCGCGCTCCGCCGCCCCGACGGCCCGGCCTATGTCGCCGAGTGCAAGATGGCGAGCCCGTCCGAGGGCGTGATCCGCCCGGAGTACGACCCGGCCCAGATCGCCCGCCAGTACAAGCAGGCCGCCGCGGCCGCCCTCTCCGTCCTCACCGAGCCGACGCACTTCCGGGGCTCGCTCGACCACCTCGCCGCCGTCCGCCACGCGGTCGACCTCCCGTTGCTGCGCAAGGACTTCGTGGTCGACACCTACCAACTCGTCGAGGCCCGCGCCTACGGCGCCGACGCGGTGCTGCTGATCGCCGCCGCGCTCGACCCCGCCCGCCTCGGCGACTTGCTGGACGCGGCCCGCGACCTCGACCTCGGCGTGCTCGTCGAGGTCCACGAAGACGCCGAGGTGGACGCGCTCGACCTCGACCGAGTCGACGTGCTCGGCGTCAACAGCCGGGACCTCAAGACGTTCGAGGTCGACCTCGGCCGCGCCGAGCGGATCTTCGCGCGCCTCCCCAAACGGATCGTCCGCGTGGCCGAGAGCGGGATCCGCGACGCCGAGGCCGCCGCCCGCCTCCGCCGTGCCGGCGCCGACGCGTTCCTCGTCGGCACCCACTTGATGCGCCAGCCCGACCCGGGCCGCGCGCTCGCAGCCCTCCGCCGCGAGACGGCCGTCGCCCTCGCCGCCCAACCCGCCCCTGCCGCGCCGTGACCAAAGTCAAAATCTGCGGCATCACACGCCTCCACGACGCCCGCACGGCCGCCGCCGCCGGGGCCGACTTTCTGGGTTACATCCAGCACGAAGACAGCCCGCGCTACGTCAAGCCCGACGTGGCGAAGGAGATCATCGACTGGGTGGTGGGGCCGGCGCCGGTCGGCGTGTTCGTGAACAAGAGCGCCGACGAAGTCAACGCGACGTGCGAGCGGGTCGGGTTCACGCTCGCCCAGCTCCACGGGCACGAGCCGCCCGAGGTCTGCGCCGCCGTCGACGTGCCCGTCGTCAAGGCCATCCAGGTCACGCACGACGCGTCGAGTGAGCAGATCCGCGCCGTCACCGAGCCCTACCTCGACGTCGTCGACTTCATTCTTCTCGACACGCACCACACGAGCCTGTGGGGCGGGACGGGCGAGAGCTTCAACTGGCGCGTCGCCCGCGAGCTGTCGGCCGAGGTCGACCTGTTCCTCGCCGGCGGGATCTCGGCCGAGAACGTGGCCGAGGCCATCCAGACCATGCGACCGTACGCCGTCGACCTCTCGTCGAGCGTCGAGGAGAGCCCCGGCGTCAAGGACCTCGACAAGCTGGCCGCCTTTTTCGACGCCTTCCAGGCCGCCACCTCAAGCTGACCCTCTCCGCCTCGACGCCGAGGCGGGCCGACCTGCGACCCCATGTCCCCGACG
>JAAXJP010000309.1 GCA_012269805.1 Rubrivirga sp. | reverse complement strand
CGAGGGGGCCGAGGCGGGCGGGGGCGCGGCGCCCACGCGGAGGTCGTCGAGGAGGTGCGGGTGCGTCCGCTGGAGGCGCGTGCCGGCCAGGGCGAGGCCGAAGACGGTCCAGAACGGGATGGCCCCCATCGGCCCTTCGAGGTACACGTCGAACGAGGCGTTGACGTGGGCCGCCAGCCAAAGCGCGCCGCAGACGGCGTAGAACCCGGCCCACCCGTCGAGCCCCTTCAGCCGCGCCGCCAGCGCCGACGACCCGACGCGCCAGACCCAGAGCCCCTGGAGCAGCAGCCACGCGAGGAACATCGGGACGCCGCCGCGGGCGAGGACGGTGAGGTGCGAATTGTGCGGGCTCCGCAGCGACCCCTCATCGTCGACGTTGAATCCATCGTCGTCGGCCAGGTTGATCCCGAAGCCTTTGCCATCGAGGAAGTACGGCCCGCCGAACGTGTAGTCGAGGATGTCGCCCCACCACTCGAGCCGCCACTCGGCCGTGTTGGCAAGCTGGGGGTTGTCGCTCTTCCCGGCGATGCTCTTGACGTTCTCCCACACCTGCTCGACCGAGAACTCCCGCGTCCCGTCGTTGATCATGATGCCGGACGAGCCGACCGCCAGGCCGAGCACGACGACGAGGGCGCCGACGTAGACGAACCGGCCGTACCGCGCGCTGGCCGGCTTCCACACGGTCGCGAGGCCCATCCCGAGTACGAACCCGAGCATCCCGCCGCGCGAGGTCACCATCAGCCCGATGATGCCGGCCGTCAGGCCGAAGATCAGCGCCGGCCTCGGCCGCTGGAAGCCGACCGTCACGAGCGTCACGGCGGCGGCGAGCGTGACGAGGAGGTCGCCCGGCTTGGTCTGGATGATGAGGACGTTGGCCCAGGGCCACACCGGGAACGCCTCGAACACGCGGATAAAGAAGTGGACCGGCCACCCGACGAGGATCAGCCCCCAGACGAGGCGCGGCGCGCGGGCGATCAGCCACCGGAGCCGTTCGGGCCGCTCCAGCACGAGGCCCGCAGCGATGATGGCGAACAGGCCGTACAGGACGACCATCCCGTCCCGCACGGCGTCGATGCCCCACGTCGGGATGCCGAGGGCCACCCGCACGGCCGCCCAGCCGACCAGCCCCACGAGGAGCCCCATCGCCGCGCCCGGGACGACGCTCGTCGTCCGCATCGACCGCGTGAGCGCGACGAGGCCGAGCACGAGCGCGACCTCGCCGATGAAGAGGGGCGGGATGCCGAGGTAGGCGAAGCCGCGCCCGGCGACGGCATAGCCCATCAAGACCACGCCGAGGAACGTCGTGTACTTGTCGCCGAACGGCCGGCGCGCCGGGATGGCGTCGGGACGGAAGGCCCAGGGGTGCGGAGCGTCCATCGTCAGGCCGGTTCGAGAACGGGGACGTCGGCCGGCGCGGGCTCGGCCGGCCTCGGCGCCGCGGCCGGCGGGGCTGGCTCCAGCGACCGGCGGGCGGGACGGGCGAGCGCGGCAAGCGCCGTCAGGAGGCCCATGAGGTCGGAGAGGAGCGCGCCGGCCACGCCGAGCGCGGCGGTCGCGGCGAGCCCGGCCGTCGAGACGACGGCGACCGTCGCGACGCGGGCGCGAAACACGAGCGCCGGCCGCTCGGCACTCCGCACGAGCGTGACGAGCAGGTTGGCGACGGCAGCCCCCAGCGGCGCGAGCGCGAGGAGGATCAGGATTGGCAGGCTCACGGCGTACTGGCCGTCGTAGAGCCAGTCCACCGCGGCCCGCCCGCCCAGGAGCGTGAGCCCGCCGTAGGCGAGGGCGAGGCCCACAAACGCGAGGCCCACCTTCCGGACGGTCGGGCGGATCTCACCAGCGGCGCGGGCGCGGACGAAGATGGGGAGGCAGAGCGTGGCGAGGGCCGAGAAGCCCATCAGCGCCGGCATCGCGAGGTTGTAGAACGCCCGGAGCGCCCCGCTCCCTTCGAGTCCCACGAACAGGGGCAGCGCGAGGTACGGGATCGACGACTGGACCCACTCGATGGCGCCCGTCGGGGCGGCCCACCGGCCGTACTCGACGTGCGCGGCCCGAGCGTCGGCGACGAGGCCCGCCTCGGGGGAGCGCGCGGGCACACCGAGGCGGACGGCCAGCGCGGCCGCGGCGACGAGCGACGTCGCGGCCATCAGCCCGAGGGCGGCCGGCCCCGAGAGCCAGCCAGCGCCGCGGAGGGCCAGGGCCCCGCCCACCAACAGCCCGAGGTACAGCACTCCCGCTCCGGCTGCCCAGGCCGGCCGCGAGACGACGTAGCACGCCCGCCGCATGAGCCACAGCACAAGGATCGCGCCCTGGGCGACGGCCAGCGTCGCGAACAGCGCACCCAGCGCTGGGCTGCCCAGCGCCCACGCCACGCCGCCGACCGCGGCGAGCACGGCGCCGGCCGCCAGCGAGAACGCCCCGTGGCCCGACAGGAGCGCCCGGAGGTACGCGCCCGTTCGCCCCTTGAACCGCTCCGGCCCGAACACGAGCATGGGCTCGATGAGGAGCCCGCCGTGGACCGTCCCCGCCAGCAGGAACACGACGAACGCGACCGTGAACGCGCCGTAGGCCTCCGGCGACAGCCAGCGCGCCAGGAGCACGTTGACGAGGAAGTTGGCGCCCGCAAAGAGCGCCTGGTCCAACACCGTCCACACGCCCTGCCGCAGCCACGAGCCGCGGAGGAGGTCCCGAAGGGCGGAGACGACGAACATCATGGGGCGTGCCCGGAGGCCGGCCGGTGAAGGACCCCGGGCGACGTGCCGAGGCGGGGCGCCCTACTGCGTCAGGAGCTGGAACAGGAACGCGACGGTCCCGGCCGCGCCGATGACCGTGGCGGCGTCCTGCCACCCGAACCGGCGCCGGTCGACGACCTCGACGAGGAGCGCGTCGTCGTGGCGCAGCGGCGGGATCACCGACGGGTTGCCGGCGGCGTCGGCGAGGAGCGCGCCGTAGATGAGGCCGGTGCCGGGACGGATCAGGCGGAGCTCGACGCGCCGCTCGCTCTGGCGGTCGCGCACGTCGATCCGCGGGCCGCCGGAGAGCGCGAGGAGCCGACGGAGGTCGGTCTCGTCGGCGATCTCGTAGAGCCCCGGGTTCACGACGGCGCCCTCGACCTGGACCTGGATCGTGGCCTCGCCCGGCAGGTGGTGCTGGTAGTAGCCGGGCGCGTTGGAGACGGTCTGCTCGCTCTGGCCAATCCGCGTGACCGGGCGCTCGGAGGCGTCGGGCCGGGCGGACGGGTCCGTGGGCTGGGCGAGGGCGAGGGCCGGGAGGAGGCCGGCGAGGAGGAGAAGTCGGCGCATCGGAGTGGGGGGAGCGGTGGAGACGCGGGGGTCAGTCGCGACCGGCGTGGCGGACGCCGGCGGTGGCCTGAAAGCCGACGGCGCCGCGCGGGTCGAACCGGTTGAGGACCGCGCCGACGCGCGCCAGCCCCACGCCGGCCAGCTCCGTCGCCACCTGCGTCATGGCGTCGAGGTCGGTCCGGTCGGCCTCGGCGACGAGCAGGGCCGCGTCGGCGTAGGGCGCGAGGAGCGTGGCGTCGGCCGCGGCGAGGGCGGCGGGCGTGTCGACGATGACGATGTCGAACTTGCCGCGGCAGTAGTCGAGGAGCTGCTTGACCGTCAGGGCCGACCACACCTGGTCGGGCCGCTCGACGGTCTCGCGCGGCGTCATGGCGAGGAGGTTCGGGACGGCCGTCGTCCAGAAGGCGACGTTGGCCTCGGGCGGCCCCTCGCCGAACTGGGCGTGGGGCTCGAGCCCGAACAGGTCGCCGACGGCCGGGTGGCGGAGGTCGGCATCCAGAAGAAGCGTGAGCCGGCCGGCCTGCGCGGCGGCGATCGCGAGGTTGGCGGCCGTGAGGCTCTTTCCCGCGTGCGTGTCGGGGCTGCCCACGAGGACGACCTGCGGGTGGGCCCCGCCGCCGGCGTAGAGCCCGGCGTGGAGGTGCCGGAACGCCTCGGCCTCGGGCGCGAACGACCGCGTCAGCGTCACGAGGCCGGGGTGGACGACGGCGCCCTCGATCTCCTGCCGCCCCCCGCGGAGGGCGTCCTTCAGGTCGGGGACCGTGCCGATCACGGCGAAGCCGCGGTCGCGGAGGTCATCGGGCGTCCGCGTCTTGGTGTCGGTCTGGAAGCGGAGGAAGGCGAGGCCGAGGCCGAGGAGGAGGCCCACGATCCCGCCCAGGCCGAGCGAGAGCGGGAGGACCGGCGACGACGGCGCGCGCGGCGTCTGGACCTCGCGGAGCACCTGAGCGAAGCCGAACTCGGTCGTCTCCTCCAGCTCGGCGCGGTCGTACTCCGTGCGGAGCTGCTGGAGCGTGGCCTCGGACGCGGCCCGCTGGCGCTCGAGCTGCTCGAGCTCGACCTGCTGGCCGGGCACGGCGCGGAGCTGGCCCCGGGCCTCCGCGAGCCGCCGGGAGAGCGTCGAGGCGCGGGCTTCGGCGCCGGCCAGGTCCGCCTGGACGGCCGAGATCTGGCGCTGGAGCTCGGCGACGTAGGCCTGTCCGTTGGCGCCGTCGCTCGACAGGCTCAGGCCGCCGGCGGCGACCGCCGCGTCGGTCTGCGAGCCCACGCGCGCGCGGCGGTCGGCCTTCAGGCTCCGCAGCCGCGCGTCGATGTTGGCCACGTCGGGGTGGCCGGTCGGGTCGCCGCGGAGCTCGGGGTTCTGGGTGTAGATCTGCTCCAAGAGCCGCTCGAGGCGGGCGATCTCGGTGTCGAGGTCCGTCGTCTCGACCGCCGACGGCACGTTCGCGCTCCGCTCCAGCCGCTCGGGCACCGAGGCGAGGTCGCTCCGGAGCTGCCCGAGGCGGGCCCGGTAGGTCTGCGCCTCGACCCGGGCAAGGTCGAGCTGGCCCTGGAGCTGCCCGATCTGCGAGACGGTCACGCGGGTCTGCTCGTCGAGCCCGGCCGCGTTCTCGGCCGTCATGAAGCCGGCGAGCTGGTTCTCGATCTCGTCGAGCTCGCCCTCCCGCCGGGCGATCTGCTCCTCCAGCACCTCGCGCGTCCGCGTCGAGCGCTCGCGCGACGACGACTGCGTGAGGGCCTGGTACTCGTCGGTGTAGAGGCGGGCGATGAGCGCGGCCTCCTCGGCGCTGCCCGCCTCGGCCTCGACGCGGATGGCGTCGGCCTGGTCGGCGGCGGGCCCGATCGTCACGACCTCCTCCTGGAGGTAGTCGGCGAGGGCGTCGGCGGTGAGCGGCGTGCCGTAGCGGTCCACGGCGCCCTGGATGGAGGTGAACGCCTCGGCCTCCGGCTGGCGGAGGAGGACCTCGGCGGTCCGCTCGGCGATCTGGGGCGCCTGCTGGAGCACGAGGCCCTGGTTGACCCCCTTCGCCACGCTCTCGCCCGGCGCGACGGCCCCGCTGCCCGCGCCGGTCTGCCCGGGCTCGTTCGGGATGATGAGGAGGACGCTGTGGGCCTTGTAGACCGGCGCCGAGAACAGCCCGTGCGCCGCGCCGATGGCGAGGCCGAGGAGCGTCAGGCCGAGGACGAGCGGCCAGTGGCGGCGGAGCATCCGGAGCG
>JAAXJP010000385.1 GCA_012269805.1 Rubrivirga sp. | reverse complement strand
AGGCGCGGGTCCGTCTTCAGCGCCGTCACCACGCCCGCCCCGCGCGAGAGGCCGCTCGGACCCGCTTCCCGGCAGGGCACGAGGAACCGCCCCGGACCTCGGGGTTACGGCACCGTCACTTCACCCGGCCTCCCTTGAGTCCCCTGCCGGCCTCGATACATTGACCCGACATGGCCGGAGTCCCCGGCCACGCCTCCCACAGGTTCTCTGCCCCATGACCTTCCGACGGGCCGCTCGCGCGGCGACGTTCCTGGCCGCCGCCCTCACCGCCTTGACGGCGGCCTCCGAGGCCGGCGCCCAGCCTTTCGAGCGGATCGCCACGGACGTGGGCGACACGGGCCTCTCCGTCACCAACGTCGGCACGCTCGGCCGGCCGGGCGTCTCGGGCGACCCCGCCGGGCTCCCGTCGTTCGAGTACCCCCTCGACTCCGGCATTGAGCACCTCTTCGAGGCCGGCCTCTGGGTCGGCGGCCGCCGCGCCGACGGCGTCGTGACGGTCCGGACCGGCGCCGTGACCACCTCGGGCGGCTACACGCCGGGCGGCTCGGGCTTCGAGTTCGCGCAGACGGACGTGTTCACGCGGCGCTCGTCGCTGGCGACGAGCCCGTTCTTCTCGCCGCACGCCGTCAGCCAGCAGGACTTCCTGACGAGCTACGTCGACACCCTGGCCCTCTTGCCGGGCACGAGCACGCCGCTGCCGGACGTCCAGAACCGGCTCGGGCTCGACGTCGAGCAGCGCTCGTACGCCTGGAGCTTCCCGTTCACGGAGTACTTCGTCATCGTCGAGTACGAGATCACAAACGTTTCCGACCAGCCCATCCAGGACGTCTGGGTCGGGCTCTGGGATGACCTCGTCGTCCGCAACGTGGTGACGACGACCGAGTCCGGCGGCGCGTTCTTCAACAAGGGCGCGCGCGGCGTGCTCGGCTACCCGACCTACGAGGCGGGCTCGGGCGACCTCGTCGTGCCGGCGCCCGACAGCCAGTACGTCAGCTACGCGTTCAACGCGGGCGGGCAGGAGGAGAGCCTCAACACCTACGGCTCGATCGCCTTCCTCGGGGCCGAGTGGGAGGACGCCGGCGGCGCGGGCCGCTCGGCCGAGACGCGCTTTTTCCACCCGTTCGTGGCCGACCGGTACGAGGCGCTCGGCCTCCCGGCGCCGGTGTTCAACCCCCGCTTCTGGCTCTTCGGCGACGCCGACCCCAACCTCGGGCGCCCGCAGGACGACCTCGAGCGGTACCGCCGGATGCAGACGCCCTTCCCGGACCCGGCGGCGTTCGAGACGCAGGACGCCTACGAGGCCGCCCAGGCCGCCTTCCTCGGCGCCGGCAGCGGCGAGGGCCGGCTCCAGACCGATGGCACGCTCGCGCAGGGCAACTGGATCGGCCTCACGTCGGTCGGCCCGTTCGCCGAGCTGGCGCCGGGCCGGAGCGTGACCGTCACCTTCGCGCTCGTGGCCGCGCTGAAGCCCGACGAGTTCCAGACGGTCCCGGCCGGCCGTCAGACCGACACCGAGGCCTCGCGCGCGCTCCTCCGCAACAACGTGTTCTGGGCCCAGGAGACCTACGCCGGCGAGGACGCCGACTACGACGGCGAGCTCGACGCCGACGAGGACCTCAACGGCAACGGCGTCCTCGACCGCTACCTCATCCCGAGCCCGCCGGCCTCGCCGGCCCTCCGCGTCGAGCTCGAGCAGGGCACGGCCGTCCTCTACTGGAGCGCCGCCGCCGAGGACTCGCGCGACCCCGTGACCGGCCTCCAGGACTTCGAGGGCTACCGGATCTACCGCTCCGACCCCGGCGACGACGCCGACGGCAACATCCTCGGCGACGCCGGGCTCATCGCCCAGTACGACCGCGAGGGCAACGAGGTCGGGTTCAACAACGGGTTCGAGGACATCCGCCTCGGCACGCCCGCGACGTTCCCCAACGACCCGGCGACCTACGAGTACCGGTTCGAGGCCGACGGCCTCCTCGACGGCTGGCAGTACGCGTTCGCCGTGACGGCCTTCGACGCGGGCGACCCGCAGAGCGGGCTCCGCTCGCTCGAGTCGTCCGTCGCCTCGAACGCCGTCCGCGTGTTCCCCGGCGCCGCGCCCGCCGAGGCGGGCGAGGAGCGGGCCGTCGGCGTGTTTCCCAACCCCTACCGCGTCCAGGCCGCGTGGGACGGCCCGCTCTCGACCCAGCGGAAGCTGTACTTCACCGGGCTCCCGGCGCGCTGCGAGATCCGCGTCTACACGCTCGCCGGCGAGGTCGTGACCGAGTTCGAGCACGACGCCGAGACCTATGTGGGCGACACCCGCTGGTTCCAGGACTTCTCGGCCGAGGGCCGCGAGGTCGCCGGCGGGATCCACGCCTGGGACCTCCTCTCCGACAACGCGCTCCGGCTCTCGTCCGGGCTCTACCTGTTCTCCGTCCGCGACCTCGACACGGGCGAGGTCGAGACGGGCAAGTTCGTGATCCTGCGCTAGCGAACGGCCCGAGCGCCCCCCGTGACCGACTCTCTCGACCCCTTCCCTTCACCACACCCCACGCCCATGCGTACCGCTACTCTTCTCACCCTCGGCGCCGTGCTGGCGTTCGCCGCACCCGCGGCGGCCCAGTGCACCGGCACGGAGGGCACCGACTTCCAGCGGGTCACGATCGACGAGATCACGGCCGTCCCGCAGGACAACATCGACGCCCTCAACGCGGCCGGTGAGGACGTCACCATCGAGCAGGCCCAGGACCTTCTCCAGAACGACCTCGTCGGCGAGACCGTCGAGGTCACGGCCGTCGTGATGACGAACCCGCTCCTCTCCGGCGTCCGGAGCCTCAACAGCGAGGGCATCCCGAACTCGGTCCAGATCTTTGTCCGCGACGTGGCCGCGGCGACGGAGGGCCCCGAGGGCATGGGCCTCCTCATCAACGACGAGCAGACGGGCGGCACGGTCCGCCAGTTCTTTGTAGGCGACGAGGTCGTGTTCTGCGGCGAGGTCGCCCCGTTCACGGGCAGCGGCGGGTACGCGCTCCAGATCGACCTGGAGTCGGCGACCGCGACCGGCACCGCCTACGGCCCGGAGGACCCGATCCTCCAGCCGATCACGATCACCCCGGCCGACATCCACGACACCTACGGCTCGGGCACCGACGCCCAGTCGCAGCTCGACTGGTCCATCTTCCCGGACTACGTCAACCAGTACGTCCGGTTCGAGGGCGTCGAGATCATCGGCGCCCAGGGCCTCGGTGGGGATCGGATCGACGTCCTGTACTCCGCGCCGGGTGAGGACGCGGCCATCAACCAGTACGACATTTCGGTCTGCTTCCGGAACGACCGCGGCGAGGACTACTTCCCGGGCGGCGACGCGCCGAGCTGCATCGACACCCCGTTCAACCCGCCGACGGCCGGCGTCGTCAACCTCCAGGGCTTCCTCGTCTTCCAGGGCGACGACCCGTTCGACTTCTCGGTCCCAGACGAGGCCGTCTTCAACATTGTCCCGTTCGAGGATGAGGACTTCGAGATCGCCGTCGCCCCGCCGATCGTGACGCTCGAGGACACGGGCCTCGCCACGACCGACGGCGCGACGGTCCGCGCGACGGTCGTGCCGGCCACGGCCGAGACCACGGTCGCGTCCGTCACCGTCTCCTACACGACCTCGGGCGGCGGCTCGGGCGACGTCACGCTCACGAACGTCGAGGGCGACGTCTACGAGGGGACGATCACGGGCCTCGCGGCCGGCGACTTCGTGACCTACTCGGTCACGGCCTCTGACAGCGACGGCGCCACGACGCCGGCCAGCGAGCCGGTCACGCGCCTCGTGGTCGACGGCCCGATCTCGTCGATCTTCCAGGTCCAGGCCACGCCCGACGGCGGCCCCGGTGGGAGCGGCATCACGACGGCCGAGCCGGTCACCTTCGACCTCGACGCCACGGTCCAGAGCGTCCTGGACGACGAGGGCACGTACCTCACGATCCAGGACGACGCGTCGCTCAGCCCGTTCTCGGGCGTCTTCGTCGAGTTCGAGGAGGGCACCGACCTCGCCGTCGGTGACCAGATCACGATCACCGAGGCGCGCGTCTCCGAGGAGTTCGGCCTGACGACGCTGCTGGACGTGACCTACGAGCGGACCGGCACCGGCGACCCGCTCGGCTACAAGGAGGTCTCCACCACGATCTTCAACGGCACCGACGGCGACGCCACGGCTGAGCAGCACGAGGGCATGCTCCTCACGTTCGCCGACGTCACGATCGTCGCGACGAATGCCGACGAGCCGGCCGGCCCGTTCGGCGAGTTCCTCATCTCGTCCGACGGCACCGTCGAGAACAGCCTCCGCGTCGACGACCTCTCGTCGGACATCTCGTACGAGGGGGGCGACCCGGGCTCGATCTACATGGTCGGGAACCGGCTGAGCTACATCCGCGGCCCGCTGTACTACTCGTTCAGCAACTACAAGCTGACGCCGGACACGGCCGACGACATCGGCGAGCTCATCGTCGCCCGTGAGGGCGACCTCGAGACGTCGAGCGTCCGGATCGCGGGCACCTACCCGAACCCGGCCGCGACGCAGGCTCGCGTGGCGTTCGAGCTGGCCACGGCCGGCGACGTCTCGCTCCGCCTCTTCGACACGATGGGCCGCGAGGTCGCCGTCGTGACCGAGGGCGCGCGCGCGGCCGGCGCCCACAGCGTGACCGCCGACCTCGGCGGGCTCGCCTCGGGCGTCTACGTCCTCCGCCTCGACGCGGCGGGCGAGGTCGCCACGGCCCGCATCGCCGTCGTCCGCTAACCCGGCCCGGCCTGCCTCGGCCTCCCCACGGAGGCGCCGAGGCGGGCGCTCCGGCCGGTCGGCCCTTAACCGGGCCGGCCGGTCTTTCTCCCGCCTTCCGCCACCGGCGCACGTGATCCGCCACGCCCCCGCCTTCTTCCTGCTCGCCCTCGGGCTCGCCGCCTGCGACGCCGGCTTCGACGGCTCGGCCGCCGACAACCGGGCGCCCGAGACCGAGCTGGCCGTCCGCTCGAACGACCTCCGTGAGGACCTCGACGGCCGCCGCCTTATCTCGACCGTCGACGTCGCGTGGTCCGGGACCGACCCGGACGGCGTCGTGACCGCCTTCGACGTCCGTTCCTACCAGGTCGACGCGTCGCCGGCGCCCGAGGACGGGTGGAACCGGACGACCCGGCGCGACTCGACGATCCGCCTCGAGATCCCGCTCGGCGCCAGCACCGCCGACGTCGTCGTCGAGGTCCGCGCCGTCGACGACCAGGACGCCGTCGACGAGAGCCCGGCGCGGACGGTCTTCCCGATCGTCAACTCGAACCCGACGTTCCGGCTGGTCTCGGCCGAGGCCCCGCCCGACACGACGTGGCCCGTGGTCTCGTTCTCGTTCGCCGCCGACGACATCGACGGCGAGGAGAACATCGCCGGCGTCGAGATCGCGCTCAACGACACGACCGGCGGGTTCGTCCGCCTCGACCCCGACGTCACGTTCGTCTCGCTCGTGGCCGACGACCCGACGGCCGCGACCACCTCGGCGACCCTCTACACCGGT
>JAAXJP010000437.1 GCA_012269805.1 Rubrivirga sp. | reverse complement strand
GTGCTCAACCCGTTCTCGGTCGACGTCGCCATCGACCTCGGCACCGCCAACACGCTCATCCACGTCCGCGACAAGGGCATCGTGCTCAACGAGCCCTCGATCGTGGCCATCGACCGGCGTTCCGGCAAGCCGGTGGCGATCGGGCAGGAGGCGCTGCTGATGCACGAGCGGACGCACAAGGACATCGAGACGATCCGGCCGCTCAACGACGGCGTCATCGCCGACTTCTCCGTCGCCGACGCGCTGATCCGCGGCCTCATCCGCCGCGTCAAGCCGGGCTGGCTGACGAGCATCGGGCGGATGGTCATCTGCGTGCCCTCGGGCATCACCGAGGTCGAGCGCCGGGCCGTCAAGGACGCCGCCCAGAACGCGGGCGCCCGCCAGGTCATGCTGATCGACGAGCCGATGGCGGCGGCCATCGGGATCGGGCTGACCGTCCAGGAGCCCGTCGGCAACATGATCGTGGACATCGGCGGGGGGACGACGGAGATCGCCGTGATCGCGCTCAACGGGATCGTCGTCGACGAGTCGATCCGCGTGGGCGGCAACGAGCTCGACGAGGCCGTGATGCAGTACTTCAAAAAGCACCACAACCTCCTCATCGGCCAGCGGACGGCCGAGCGGATCAAGTGCGAGATCGGGAGCGCGCAGAAGCTCGACCCCGAGCTCGAACTCTCGGTCAAGGGCCGCGACCTCGTGACGGGCGTGCCCAAGACGCGCGTGGTCTCGAGCGAGGACGTCCGCGAGGCGCTCCGCCCGAGCGTCAACCAGATCGCCGCGGCCGTCGTGCGCGCCCTCGAGCGGACGCCCCCCGAGCTCGGCGGCGACGTCCTCGAGCGAGGCATCATGCTCACGGGCGGCGGCGCGCTCCTCAAGGGCCTCGACGAGTACCTCCGCGAGCGGACCGAGCTCCCGGTGTTCTCGGCTGAGGACCCGCTCACGGCCGTCGTCCGGGGCACGGGCTCTGTCCTGGAGGACATCGACGGCTACATGCCGGTGCTGAGCAACTAGGCGACGGCAGGGTGGCGCGAGGGCCTCCGCCTCGGCGCCGCGGCGGACGGATCCGCCCCCACGGCCCCAACCTGACGCCCACTCCCGAACCGCCCCCGCGCTCGGGAGTAGGCGGACCGAACCTCCCCCCCTCCTCTCGGATGGCCCTTGCGCAGCAGGTCTGGGAGCGCTCGCGCGACTACGTCGTCGTCGGGGTGCTCCTCCTCATCGGCATCGTGATCTTCGTCGGCCGGAACGGGCCGGCGCTCCGGGCCGCCCGCGCGGCAAGCCTCGTCGTCACGGCGCCGGTCGAGGGCGCCTTCGAGCGGGCCGCGCAGTTCCGCCGCTCGCTCGTCGAGAACGAGCGGCTCCGCGACGAGACCGCCGAGCTGTCCGCCGAGGTCGCCCGGCTCCGCGAGGCGTCGGCCGAGAACGCCCAGCTCCGGGCGCTCCTCCAGTTCCCCGACACCACGAACACGCGCCGCGTCGTGGCCCGCGTCGTGGCCAAGGACATCACCGAGCAGACGAACCTGCTGACGATCGACGCCGGGGCCCGCGACTCGATCGAGGTCGGGATGCCGGTCATCAACGAGCGCGGGATCGTCGGGCGCGTGGTGCTCACGAGCGACCGGTACTCGGTCGTGATGCCGCACCAGAACACCCAGTTCCGCGTGCCGGCCTCCATCGAGGCGCTCGGGCGCGAGGGCGTCGTGCGGTGGGACGGCGCGGCGTTCGACCGGCTCACGATGGAGTACGTGGTCAAGACGGAGCCCGTCGAGCCGGGGATGCTCGTCGTCACGAGCCCGTTCTCCGGCGTCTTCCCCGCCGGTATCCCCGTCGGGCGCGTCGACACGGCGTACGCGGCGGCCGGGCGGAACGACTACGTCATCCACCTCGACCCGGCCGCGCCGATCTCCGAGGTCGGCTACGTCTACGTCCTCCTCACGCGGCCCGACCCCGAGCAGGCGATCCTCGAGGCCGCCGCGCGCGACTCGCTCGGCATCGAGCGCCAGCAAGAGGCCCTCGAGGCCCGCCTCCAGGCGACGACACCCGCCGAGTAGGGCCGCCTCGGTCAGCCCGCGAGTGACCCCGGCGCCGCGCCTCCGTCGGAGGTCCAGGAGCGCACGATCCCGATTCTCACCGCCGTTCCGACGGCCGCTCACCGGTCTGCCCCCCGATGCCTGTCCGCTACCGCCCCCTCCTGCTCCTCGCCCTGGTGGCGCTGCTCCTGCCGAGCGCGACCGCCCAGCCCACCTCGACCAAGGCGGGGCTCGCGGCGCTGATCGACGAGGTCCTCGACGCGCGCGCCTTCGACGACGCCTACTGGGGGGCCTACGTGGTCAACCTCGACACGGGGGAGGAGCTCTACGATCGGAACGCCGGCCGCCGGTTCATCCCGGCGAGCAACATGAAGCTCCTCTCGACGGCCGCCGCCGTCGACGCCCTCGGACCGGGCTTCCGCTACCAGACGAGGCTCTACGCCGACGGCGACGTCCAGGACGGGACGCTCCTCGGCTCGCTCGTCGTCCGCGGCGCCGGCGACCCGACGATCGGCGGCCGCTACGCCGACGGCGACATGCTCCGCGTGTTTCGCCAGTGGGCCGACAGCCTCCGCGCGGCCGGCGTCCGCCGGGTCCAGGGCGACGTGATCGGTGACGACGACGTGTTCGACAACGTCCACCTCGGGCAGGGCTGGCAGTGGGACGACCTCAAGTGGTACTACGGCGCCGAGATCTCCGGCCTCCAGTTCAACGAGGGGACGGTCCACGTCGAGGTCCACGGCACGTCGCCGGGGTCGCCCGCGCGGATCGAGGTCGAGCCGAACTACGGCTACGCCCGGTTCGTCAACCGGTCGACCACGACATCGGGCGGGAGCATCCGCGAGGGCTACGACCGCGCGCTCTCCGACAACGTGTTCACGGTGACGGCCAGCGTCCCCGCCGGGCGGACCGAGACCGAGGACCTCTCGGTCGTCAACCCGACCGACTACTTCGTCTCGACGCTCGTCGGCGTGCTCGAGGAGCGGGGCATCGACGTGGCCGGCGCGCCCGTGGACGTGGACGAGTGGGGCCGCCGGCCGCGCTACGAGCTCCTGACCCGGATCGCGACGCACACCTCGCCGCCGCTGGCCGAGATCATCAAGGAGACGAACGAGTCGTCGAACAACGTGTACGCCGAGCACCTTCTCCGGACCCTCGGCGCCTACGTCTACGAGGGCGTCGACCTCCCGACGGGCTCGGCGTTCGCGGGCTACGAGGCGTCGAGGCCGTTCCTCGAGCGGGTCGGCGTCGACCCCGAGAGCTTCCGCGTAGCCGACGGATCCGGCCTCTCCGCGCTCAACCGTCTGACGCCGGTCGGGCTCGTGGGCATCCTCCGCGGGATGTACCAGCACGCCGACCGCGCGACGCGCGAGGCGTTCTGGAACTCGCTCGCCGTGGGTGGCTACACCGGGACGATCCGGAACCGATACGGCTCGGGCGACGCGCGCGGCAACGTCCGCGCGAAGACCGGGTACATCTCGGGCGCGCGGACGCTCTCGGGCTACGTTCGCAGCGCCTCCGGCGACGTGCTCGCGTTCTCGCTCCTGTGCAACAACTACACGGTCTCGACGAGCACCGTGAACCGCGCTCAGGACCAGATCGTCGAGCTCCTGGCGGACTACGAGGGGCGGTGAGTGAGAGGTGAAGAGTGACGAGCGGGGCAACCCCGACCGCCTCCGCCGTCGTCCGCGACCCTTTCTCCATCTCCATCCCTCCTGTGACCCCGATCCACGCCACGACCGTCCTCGGCGTCCTCCACAACGGCCGCGTCGCCCTCGGCTCCGACGGGCAGGCCACGATGGGCGACACCGTCATGAAGCACAAGGCGCAGAAGGTGCGCCCGCTCTACGGCGGCAAGCTCCTCGCCGGCTTCGCCGGCTCGACCGCCGACGCGTTCACGCTCTTTGAGCGGTTCGAGGCCAAGCTCGAGCAGTACGGCGGCAACGTCGTCCGCTCGGCCGTCGAGCTCGCCAAGGACTGGCGGACCGACCGCTACCTCCGCCGGCTCGAGGCGCTCCTCGCCGTCGCCGCGCCGGACCGGCTGCTGCTCGTCTCCGGCACCGGCGACGTGATCGAGCCCGACGACCCGATCCTCGCCATCGGCTCCGGGGGGAGCTACGCCCTCGCCGCCGCCCGCGCCATGATGAAGCACGCGCCGGACCTCTCGGCAAAGGACATGGTCGAGGAGGGCCTCCGCATCGCGGGCGAGATCTGCATCTACACGAACCTGAACACGACGGTCTTGGAGCTCGACGCCGAGGACTAGGGCCGCCCGCCTCGGCGCCGAGGCGGGGTGGGCCACCGAGGAGCCGGGCGGGCGTAGCTTGCCGGCGCGCGCCATCTGTTCGCGCGCGTTCCGTACCCGCAAGCCATCGACTCCATGTCCGAGATCGCGCCCGAGGGCGTCGACGGCGCCCGCCAAGCGGCCGTCCTCGTCGACTACCAGAACCTCCACCACTACCTCAAGGGCCGCCTCGGCCGCGACGGGTCCTCCGCCGACCTCGCCGGCCACCTCTTCAAGGCCCTCCGCGACCGGCTCGCCGCCGACGACACGCGCCTCGTCCGCGGCCGGGCCTACGCCGACTTCGGCGGCCTCGACGACCACACGCGCCACGTCCAGCGGACGCTGTACCTCCACGCCATCGAGCCGGTCTACGTCCCGGCCACGATGCACCGGAACACGACCGACCTCCAGCTCGCCGTCGACGCGGTCGACATGCGGAGCCGGCACCCGGAGATCACCACGTACGTCCTCCTCGCGGGCGACCGCGACTACGCGCCGGTCGTGACGGCGCTCCTGGCCCAGAACAAGCGCGTCCTCGTGGTCGGTTTCAAGGAGCACCTCTCGCCGTACCTCCTCGAGCACACCGACGCCGGCGAGTTCGTCGACGCCAACGACCTGCTCCCCAACGACTCGCTCCCGCCCGAGGCCGAGGTCGGGGCGCCGATTCAGACGACGGAGTTCGAGGCGGTCCAGGACCCCCAGTACGAGATCGACTACGACGCGCTGGAGGTCATCGAGCGGTTTTTCGGGCAGTACGAGGAGATCTACCTCACGCCGCTGCTCCGCCGGCTCTCCGACGAGATCGGCGAGGTGGACGGGCACGACCCGAAGTCGCTCGTGGCCGACCTCGAGGAATGCGGGGCCGTCCGCCTCGAACGCCGGAAGGGGATGCCCTACGACTACACCGTCCTCCTCGTCAACGGCGACCACCCGGCCGTGAAGGAGGTCCGCGAGGAGATCCACGGGGCCTCGGTCCAGACGGCCGACGACGGGCTCCCGTTCGAAGACGACGCCGAGATCTAAGGGCCGGGTGGAGGGCGCCGGGCGTCGCCCCGTCCCCCCTCACTCTTCACGCATCACCCCGTACCCGGTGGGCGTAGCCGGCGCCACAGACGCAGACTCTCTTCCATGGACGCCCCCCTCCCCACCCTCGCCGAGCCCGTCGAGGACCTCGCCGGCCTCACGCCCCGCCAGATCGTCGCCGAGCTCGACAAG
>JAAXJP010000406.1 GCA_012269805.1 Rubrivirga sp. | reverse complement strand
GGACCTCGACGCCGGCCTGCGCCGCGAGCGCGCCGAGGCTGTTGCGGAGCATCTTCCGCCGCTGCCCGAACGCCGCGCGGACCGTCCGCTGCAGGGCCGCGAAAGGTACGTCCGGCGCCTCCGCACCGGCGAAGTCGAGCGCGACCACGGCGCTCTCGACGTTCGGCCGCGGGCGGAAGCAGTGGCGCGACACGTCGAAGAGCGGCCGGGCCTCGGCGTACAGCGCGAAGTAGACCGAGAGCGTCCCGTAGGTCTTCGACCCGTGCGGCGCGACGATCCGGTCGGCCACCTCCTTCTGCACCATCACGACGGCCCGCGCGACGTGCTCGCGCGCCTCCAGCAGGGCGAAGAGGATCGGCGACGTGATGTAGTACGGGAGGTTGCCGACGACGTGGAGCGGACGTGCCTCTCCCCGGGCCTCGCCCCCCGCGCCACATGCCCGCCAGTCGACCTCCAGCACGTCGCCCGCGCGGACGTCGAGGCGGGGGTACTCGGCCCGGAGGTGGGCGATGGCCTCCTCGTCGACCTCGAGAGCGATGAGGTCGGGATACCGGCGGAGGAGTTCGCCCGTCAACGCGCCCTCGCCGGGGCCGATCTCGACGACCTGCGCGCCCGACGGCGCGCCGACCGCGTCCACGATCTTGCGGATCGTGTTGGGGTCGGTCAGAAAGTGCTGGCCGAGGCGCTTTTTCGGGCGGACGGACACGGGCGAACGCTAGGGGAGCCTACAGGGTAGAGGCGCGCGGGGGGCGGGGCCGCCCGTCGCGCGGATCTCTACCCCCTCTTCGCCAGCTCCGATCCGCTAGGCCGGCGGGTGGCCCCGGCGATACCAGAGCAGCCCGCCCAACCCGATCGCCCCGATGTAGGCGAGGAGCGTCGCGATCCAGGAGATGAGGAGCCCCTGCTGCCGGGTCTCGGGCCGGTACCGGAGCGTCACGATGTGCTCGCCGGCGGGCACGGGGATGCCACGGAGCAGGAAGTCGGTCCGCACGATGGGCGCGTCTTGGACCCCGATCTGGGCCGTCCATCCCGCCGGGTAGTAGACCTCACTCGCCACGAGGAGCCGAGGCCGGTCCGTCTGCACGCGGTAGACGATCTCATCCGGCTCGAACCGCTCGAGCCGGACCGCGGCGCCGGCCGAGTCGGGGGCCGGGCCCGTGAGCGCGTCGGCCGAGAGGTCGCCTGGGATCGGTTCCGAGACGAACGCCACGCGGGACAGGTCGGTCGCCTCGTCCCGGATCCGGGCGACGAGGGCGTCCTCGTCGGTCACGACCGCGACCGAGTCGACGAGGAACGCGCGCGGGAGGGCCGACGAGTCGACGGCGACGACGAGGCCGGTCTGCTCGTCCTGGAACAGGGGCTCGTAGCCAGGCACGACGCCTGGGAGCACGGTGTAGCGGGCCGAGAGGAGCGACAGCGCGTTCCGGTTGAGGCCGGTAGAGTCGTCCGGGAGGAGTTGTTCGAAGTAGTCCTGGATGAGGGCCAGCTTGGCGCCGTGGTAGCCGCCGACCGACTCGTAGAAGTAGGACGGGACCGCGTTCTGTGACCAGTTGTTGGGCAGCACCCGGAAGTGGCCGGGACCGCCCGCCTCGGCGACGCGCTCGACGAGGTACTGGTCGGCCTGGGTCGGCTGGATCTGGGCCTCGATGCGGGAGGTCCGCTGCATGGACGGGTCGTCCTCGTTGAAGTAGCGCCGTCCGACCCCCCAGAGGTCGAACGTCGTCAGCAGGGCGAGGCCCGCGAGGACGGCCCAGGCCGGGGCCTTCTTCCACAGCAACGCCGCGGCGAGGCCGAGCGCGACCAAGAGGAGGAGCATCGACCGGCCCGCGTCGTCCGAGAACAGGTCCTCGCGCTGCCCCTCGACCTCGGCGAGGTACTGGGCGGCCATCTGGCGGACCTGCGGGTCGGCGGGCGAGAGGCCGCTCTGCTGCGCCGCGAGCATCGCGATCTGCGCGCCCTCGTCGGGCTTCTCGAAGTCGAGCGGGCCGCCGCCGGTCAGCCACAGACCACCGACGAGGAGGCCGAGCGCCGCGCCCGCGCCGAGCACGACGCGCCGCTTCCGGTCCTCCGCCTCGGGCGTCGCCTCGCGACGGGCGAGGTAGTACGCGCCCCACCCCGCCAGGAGCGCCACGAGCAGGACAACCGCCGCGAGCCACGTCTCCGGGACCCGGAACGCGTCGAACAAGGGGAGCACCTCGAACGCCGGCCGGTTGAGGAGCGGGAGGTTCTCGCCGAGCGAGAACCCGACAAACAGGAGGGCCGCCACCGTGAACGCGAACACGGACCGCCGCGCGACGCCCAGCGCTCCGACGAGCGCGAGGAAGGCCACGACGGGGCCGACGTAGTGCGGACCGGCCGTAAACGGCTTGGCGCCCCAGTAGGTCTGCCCGCCGCCGCCGTAGGCGTTCGGGATCACCAGCGTCAGGAGTTCGCCGAAGCCCTGGCTCCACGACATCGCGTACTCCCACGCGAGGCCGCCGCCCGGCCCGGCCGAGCGGATCGTGAACGCCTTGTACTCGGCTTGGAGGAGGTACGGGTCGGCGACGATGGCCAGGGCGAGGACGCTCCCGAGGCCGAGGAGGGCGGTCGAGACGCCCCACGTCTTGGCCCGGCCGTCGCGGGCGGCGGAGATGCCCTCCGCGACCCACCAGATGACGGCGGCGAGGACGACGTAGTAGGTGATCTGGACGTGCCCCGCGCGGAGGTTGACGGCCGCCGCGATGGCGAAGAGCAGCGTCAGGAGCACGCTCGCCATCTTCCCCGTCTCGGGGCTCCGGCGGACGAGCGCCGCGAACGCCAGGAGGAGCCAGGGCGCGTAGCTCAGCGCGATAAACTTGGTGTTGTGCCCCGCCGTGAGGATGATCGGGAGGTACGTCGAGAGCCCGTAGCCGATGGCCGCCAGCACGGCCGCGAGCGGCCAGCGCGTGAGGTACAGGACGAGGAGGTACGTCCCGAGGAGGAGCACGAAAAAGTGGGCGACGGGCCACAGCCCCGCCTTCCGCAACGCGCTCACCGCCGTGTCGGCGCCCGGCACGCGGGAGCCCCCGAGGATCATCGTCCCGGGCATCCCGCCGAACACGTTGGGCGCCCACTCGGGGCGGACGCCCGCCTCGGCCTCGTACTCGAGCATGGCCTCGGCCGTCGCCGCCCACTGGACCGTGTCGCCGCCGACGAGCGTCCGCCCGCCAATCGTGGTCGGCGCGAAGAACCCGACCGCGACCACCAGCAGGAAGCCGATGCAGACGGCCTGCTGGACCCACGCCGGCTGCTTGTCCCACAGCGACGCCTCGCGCGTGACGGGGCCGGCCCGGCGCACGCGGCTCCGCTGCTTCCAGACCTCGTTTCCTTCGAGGGGCGCGGGCCCCCCCGCCGCCCCGGGGCGGCTCTTCCTCGACTTCGCCATGAGCTGGGCTTAGATGTGGGTCGGGCGCGCCACCCGGCGCGCCTCGGCAGACTGGCGGAGCGCCTCGGCCGCCGCGGCCGGCACGTCGCCGAGCCCCACCAACGCGACGCGCGCGGCGACCGTGCCCTCGGGCACGAGGACGTTCCGGACCTCGATGTCGTACGACGCTGGTGGTAGCGAGCACGCCGGCGCGAACACGCCCGGGTCGACGGTCCCGTCGACGTAGACGTAGACGGTGTCGCCGAGCGCGTTGGCCACGAGCGGGAGCGGGGCGAGATCGCCCGCGAAGCCGACCGCGACGGCGTCGTAGAGCACCTCCACGGCACCGTCCGGCGTCACGCCAGGGTCGACGCCGACCCCGGCGGCCGTCGAGACCGCGATCCCCCGGTCGACCGCGTTGACGAAGGCCACGGTCAGCGTGTCCCCCACGCCGGAGCCGTCGGCCAGCAGGAGGCCGCCCGTCGTCATGGAGCGTGACTGCTCGGCCGAGCAGTCGCCGAGCGAGCACCCACCGACGGCGAGCGCGGCGACGAGGAACAGGGAGGCGAGGCGCATGGGGTCCAAGATAGGCCGGCTCAGGCCGGCTCCCCGGCCAAAGCGCGCGTCCCCTGGGCCGCCAGTTCGCGAGCCAGGACGGCGCGGACCCGTTCCTGGAGGTCGGCAGCGTCCCCCCGGGACAGGCCGGCCGTGGGGATCGGCTCCCCGATCACAAACCGGGTCTCACCGGGGCGGGCGGTCCTGAGCCGCTTCGAGAACACTCCGGCGTGCCCAATGAGCGTCACGGGGACAACGGGCACGCCGGCCTCGATGGCGAGCACGAACGGGCCGCGCATGAACGGCCGGAGGTCGTGCGCGTGACTCCGCCCGCCCTCCGGGTACAGGAGCACCGAGTCGCCCCCCTGGATCCGCTCGGCCACGCGGCGGAGGTCCCGGACCGACGCGCGCGCGTTCGACCGATCGATAAAGAGGCACGCGGTCTTTTCGAGCACCCACCCCACCACCGGCCACCCGCGGATCTCGTGCCGCGCCACGTACAGGAACGGTCGGGGGAGCCCGACCATGGCCGCGGGGATGTCCAGCGAGTTCACGTGGTTCGACACGAACACGACGGGGCCGTCGGGGAGCGACGCCCGCTCCTCCACGCGGACGCGCATCCCCACGAATGCGAGGATGACCCGGGCCCACGGCCGCATCCACGCGCGGAGCGTCCGCGCGGTGGGCGCGAACATGGAGTGGACCACGACGCCGGGGCTCATGGTCACCGTGAAGAACGAGGCCCAGAAGAGCGTCCAGGCAAACCAGACCCGCCGGCCGAGCGACGGCGGCGGCGGATCGAGGTAGAGGGGGGGCGACGGAGCGGGGGGCACGGCCGGAAGCTATCCCCGCTCTGCTGCCCTCCGCGCGGCCCGCGCCGCTCGAATCATCGCGGTCGCCGAAGCGAGCCCCGTGGTCCGCGCCGGCTCCGGGAGTCCGTCGAGGATCAGCGGGACGTCTGCGCCCGCCTCGGCGAGCGCCCCGAGGTGGGCGTCCCACCCGACGGCCCCGGTGCCGATCTCCTCGTCGAACCATTCGCCCTCGTCCGCTCCGCCGTCCCGAACGCCCACGCACAGCACGCGCGAGGCGCCGAGCACCGCGCCGAGGCCCGCCTCCGGCGACTCCCCGCTCGCGAGTGCGTCCGCCGGCCGCCAATCGGCGCCGACGGCGTCGTGATCGACGGCCGCCAGCAGCGCGGCGAGCTCCCCCCCCGTCGCCACCGCGGTGCCGAGCTCGTTGCGGACGGCGAGCCGGAGGCCGAGGGCCGCTGCCCGCGCCCCGGCCTCGCGGAGCGCGGCGGCCGCCGTCGCCGCGTCGAAGCCCGGCGCCCCGAGCGCGCCGACCCGGACGAGGTCGCAGTCGAACCGGCGGGCGAACGCCGCGACGTCGTCGAGGCGGGCGAGGTCGTTGAGCCAGACGGCCCGCGAGGCCGCCGAGCCCTCGAACAGGCCCGGGTCGAGGGCGACGACGGCGAGCTCGGCCTCCTCCAGGCGCCGGCGCAGTGGGCCTTCGGTGATCTCGGGCACGCGTCCGCCGTCCACCGTCCGGAGCGCGACGCCGTCGAGCCCCCAGAGCAGGGTCAGTTGCACGGCCCGCGCGGGGTCGTCGGTGGCGATGTCGGGCGT
>JAAXJP010000300.1 GCA_012269805.1 Rubrivirga sp. | reverse complement strand
CGCGATGCTCGCGACCAAGATCACGTTCATGAACGAGATCGCGAACCTCTGCGCCCGCGTCGGCGCCGACGTCGACCAGGTCCGCCGAGGGATCGGGACCGATTCGCGCATCGGGCCGAAGTTCCTCTACGCCGGGATCGGGTTCGGCGGGAGCTGCTTCCCGAAGGACGTCCAAGCCCTCCACCGGACGGCCCGCGAGGAGGGCTACTCGTTCGAGATCCTCGACGCCGTCCTGCGGGTGAACGACGCGCAGCGGAAGTCGCTCGTCCCGCCCATCGTCGAGGCCCTCGGCGACGACGACGGGACGCTGGCGGGGACCACGATCGCGCTGTGGGGGCTCGCGTTCAAGCCGCACACCGACGACGTCCGCGAAGCGCCGGCTCACGTGCTGATCCGCGAGCTGGCCCGCCTCGGGGCCGACGTGGTCGCCTTCGACCCCGAGGCCGTCGAGACGACGAAGGCCGCCTTTGAGCGCGAGCCGCTCGAAGGGCCCGGCTCGCTGTCGTACGCCGAGAGTGCCTACGCCGCCGCCGAGGGCGCCGACGCGCTCGTCGTGGCGACCGAGTGGCCCGAGTTCCGCCGGCCCGACCTCGCCCGCGTCCGCCGTTCGATGGCGGGGGGCGGCGCGACGTACGTGTTCGACGGCCGGAACGTGTTCGACCCCGAGCACATGGCCGAGCTCGGGTTCACGTACCGCTCCGTCGGCCGCCCGTCGCTCCCGGCCCAGGAGGTCTCCGACCGCGAGGCCGCCGCGTAGCGGAGTAGGGAGGGGGGAGCCCCGCCCGTTCCCCCTTCTCAGTCCCAGCCTTCCCGACATGCCCCGCACGCTCATCACCGGCGGCGCCGGATTCCTCGGCTCCCACCTCTGCGACCGGTTCGTCGCTGAGGGCCACGAGGTCGTCTGCATGGACAACCTCATCACGGGGAACCCCGATAACATCGCCCACCTCGTCGGTCACGAGCGGTTCGAGTTCGTCCGCCACGACGTCTCGACGTTCGTCTACGTCGCCGGGCCGGTCGACAACGTGCTCCACTTCGCGAGCCCGGCGAGCCCGATCGACTACCTCAAGCTCCCGATCCAGACGCTCAAGGTCGGGTCGCTGGGGACGCACAACACGCTCGGGCTCGCGAAGGCCAAGGGCGCCCGGTACCTGATCGCGAGCACGAGCGAGGTCTACGGCGACCCCCAGATCCACCCGCAGCCGGAGACCTACTGGGGCCACGTCAACCCGGTCGGGAGCCGGGGCGTGTACGACGAGGCCAAGCGGTTCGCCGAGGCCATGACGATGGCGTACCACCGGTACCACGGCGTCGACACGCGCATCCTGCGCATCTTCAACACGTACGGCCCCCGGATGCGGCTCGACGACGGGCGCGCGCTGCCCGCGTTCATGGGCCAGGCCCTCCGCGGCGAGCCGATCACCGTCTTCGGCGACGGGTCGCAGACGCGCTCCTTCCAGTACGTCGACGACCTCGTCGAGGGGATCTGGCGGCTCCTCCACTCGGGCGAGACCGACCCGGTCAACATCGGGAACCCGGACGAGGTCTCGATCAAGGAGTTCGCCGAGGAGGTCGTCGCGCTGACGGGCTCGTCGTCGACGATCACCTACGAGCCGCTCCCGTCGGACGACCCGAAGGTCCGCCAGCCCGACATCACGCGGGCCCGCGTGATCCTCGGGTGGGAGCCCAAGGTGGACCGGGCCGAGGGGCTCCGGCGGACGCTCGACTACTTCCGCGAGCGGGTCGAGGCGGCCTGACCCAGCCGGCCTCGGGAGATCGCCGCGACGTGCGGGCCGGCGTGGACGATCTTGCGGGCTCGCTCCTCGTCCCGTCGTGTCTGACCTCCTCCCGGTCGCCCTCGGTGCCGCCCGCGCCGCCGGCGACGCCATCCTCGCCTTCTACGGCCAGCCGCTCACCGTCGACGCCAAGGCCGACGACTCGCCGCTGACCCAGGCCGACACCGAAGCGCACCGGACGATCGCCGAGCGCCTCGCGGGCTCCGGGGTCCCCCTGCTCTCCGAAGAAGGCGACCCGGAGTCGCTCGACCGCAAGAACTGGCGCCGGTTCTGGTGCGTCGACCCGCTCGACGGGACGAAGGAGTTCATCAAGGGCTCGACCCAGGACGGGAAGGCGTCCGGCGAGTTCACGGTCAACATCGCCCTCGTTGAGGACGGGGCGCCGGTCCTCGGCGTCGTCCACGTCCCGGTCCTGGGGGTGACCTACTTCGCGGCTGATGGCGAGGCGTGGAAGCAGGTGAAGGACGACGACCCGGTCGCCATCTCGACCCGGCCGGCGCCCGAGGCGGCGCTCACGGTCGTCGCCAGCCGGGACCACGCGGGGCCCGAGGTGGCCGCGATCCTCGAGCGGGTCGAGGCCGACGGTCGCGCGGTCGAGGCGGCCTCGATGGGGTCGTCGCTCAAGTTCTGCCTCGTCGCCGAGGGCCAGGCCGACTTCTACCCGCGGACGGTCCCGACCTTCGAGTGGGACACGGCGGCCGCCCAGGCCGTCGTCGAGGCTGCCGGCGGCGGCGTCTCAACGCGGGCCGACGCTCGGCTCGCGTACAACAAGGACGACCTCCGCAACCCGTCGGTGTTCTGCTGGGGCGACCCGAGCCTCGACTGGCGGCCGTGGCTCGGGTGAGGGCAAGGGGGAAGGGGCACGCGGCACGGGGCGAGTCTGCTCCGCTCCCTTCCGGCCGACTTCGCCTCATGCCCCGTCCCTCATCCCTCATGCCCTCCCGATGACCTGGCAAGCGTGGTTCACGCTGGGCGCGCTGGCGCTCATGGTCGGCGCGCTCGTCCGGGGCGTGGCGCGGACCGAGTTGGTCTTGCTCGGGACGCTCGGGCTGCTCCTCGTGGTCGGCGTCGTGGACCCTGAAGAGGCGTTCGCGGGCTTCGCGAACCCGGCCGTCGTCGCCATCGGGTCGCTCTTCGTACTCGCGGCGGGCGTCGACCGGACGGGCGCGCTGGGGTTCGTGGACGGGCTCCTCCGGCCGCGGTCGCGACGGGTCGGCCCGGCGGTCCTCCGGCTGATGGCGCCGACGGCGCTCCTCTCGGGCGTCCTTAACAACACGCCGATCGTGGCGATGCTCATCCCGCGCGTGCAGGCGTGGCAACGCAACGGTCCGGCCGCGTCGAAGCTCCTCATCCCGCTCTCGACGGCCGCCATCGTGGGGGGGTGGCTGACGCTCATCGGGACGAGCACGAACGTCGTTGTCCACGGCCTCCTGCTGGCGGAGGGGCTCGAGGGGTTCGGCTTCTTTACGCTGACGTGGGTCGGCGTGCCGGCCGTGGTGCTGGTGACGTTCTACTACGGGCTCGTGGGGCACCGCCTGCTCCCGGAGCGCGAGGGGGGCGAGGCCTCGGCGTCGCGCCGGGGCTACCACTTCGAACTGCGCGTGGCCGAGGGCGCCCCGTTCGCGGGTCAGTCGGTCGAGGCCGCCGGCTTCCGGACGCTCGGCGACGCCTACCTCGCGCGGATCCGCCGCGACGGCGAGACCCGCGACGCGACGCCCGAGGCGGTCCTCCTGCCCGGCGACGTGCTCTCGTTCGTCGGCGGCTCGGCCGCCTTCGACGGCCTGCTGGTGCGGCCGGGGCTGGAGCGGACCGAGCCGACGGTGGACGGGGCCGAAGGGCCGGAGCTGCCGCTGTACGAGGTCGTCGTGGCCTCGAACTCGCGGCTGGAGGGCAAGACGCTCCGTGAGATCGAGTTCCGCGAGCGGTACGGCGGCGTCGTGCTGGCGCTGCGGCGGAAGACGGAGGACGTCGAGGGCGGGCTCGGGCGCGTCCCGCTCCGTGCCGGCGACCTCTTGCTGGTCGAGGGCCGCCGCGCCCTCGCGCACCGCCTCGCGTCGCAGGCCGACGACTTCGCGCTCGTGGCACCCGTCGGGCACGTCCGGCCCGTGACGCGGCGGGCGCCGGTCGCGCTGGCGCTCCTGTTCGGCGCCATCGCCCTCGCGGCGTTCGGGGTGATGCCCCTCGCGACAGCCACGTTCGCCGGAGCCCTCGGGATGGTCGTGACCGGGTGCCTCCGGGGCGGCGCGCTCCGCCAGGCGGTCGACCTCCCGGTGCTGCTGGTGATCGGTGCCGCGCTCGGGATCGGGGCGGCCGTCGAGGCGACGGGGCTAGCCGCCGTCGCCGCCCGCGGCATCGAGGTCGTGGCGGTCGCGGGGCCGGTCGTGACGCTCCTTGTCGTGTACCTCCTGGCCAACGGGCTCGCCGAACTCATCACGAACAAGGCGTCCGCGGTCCTCGTGCTGCCCGTCGCCCTTGCGGTGGCGGCCGACCTCGGCGTGAGTTGGGTCCCGTTCGCCGTCGCCGTGACGGTCGGGAGCGCGGCCAGCTTCCTGACGCCCATCGGCTACCAGACGAACCTGATGGTGCTCGCGCCGGGCGGGTACCGCTACACCGACTTCGCGCGGGCGGGCCTGCCGGTGAGCCTCATCGTCTGTGCCGTGACGGTCACCGTCTGCGCGGTGGTCTGGCTGTAGCTCCCGCCGCCTCGACGCCGGGGCGAGCGGTCGCGGTGTGAGAAGCCCACACAAAGGTCGGATGGGACCGGCGCGCTCCGCTAGCTTCCCTCATCCCCTACGTGCCTTGTTTATGCCCACGGAGCGCTCTCTCCGCACGTCGCACCTCCGCACGCTCGAGGCGGAGGCGATCCACGTCATGCGCGAGGTGGTCGCGCAGTTCGAGCGCCCGGTCCTCCTGTTCTCCGGAGGCAAGGACTCGATCCTGATGGTCCACCTCGCCCGCAAGGCGTTCCACCCGGGCCCGATCCCGTTCCCGCTCCTCCACGTCGACACGGGGCACAACTTCCCGGAGACGATCGCCTTCCGCGACCGGCTCGTCGAGGCGCTGGGCGTCCGGCTCGAAGTCGCGAGCGTCCAGGACGCCATCGACGGGGGGCGCGTGGTGGAGGAGACGGGGCCGGAGGCGAGCCGGAACGGTCTCCAGATCGTCCCGCTCCTCGACGCCATCCAGGAGCACCGGTTCGACGCGGCGTTCGGCGGTGGGCGCCGCGACGAGGAAAAGGCCCGAGCCAAGGAGCGGTTCTTCTCGGCCCGCGACCGGTTCGGCCAGTGGGACCCGAAAAACCAGCGGCCCGAGCTCTGGAACCTCTACAACGGCCACAAGAACGTGGGCGAGAGCTTCCGGGTGTTCCCGCTCTCGAACTGGACGGAGATGGACGTCTGGCAGTACATCGCGCTCGAGGACATCGAGATCCCGGACCTCTACTTCGCCCACGAGCGCGAGGTGTTCGACCGCCGCGGGACGCTCCTGGCCGTGACCGACTTCGTGGTCCCGCAGGCGCACGAGACGGTCTCGACGGAGACCGTCCGGTTCCGGACCATCGGCGACGCGACGTGTACGGGGGCCGTCCGGAGCACGGCCTCGACGCTCTCCGAGATCATCCAGGAGGTCGCCGCAGCGCGCCAGACCGAGCGCGGTGGGCGCCACGACGACAAGCGCTCGGAAGCGGCCATGGAAGACCGCAAAAAGCAGGGCTACTTCTAGACGGGACGAGGGACTGGCGGCGTGGGAGCCGGGAACGCCCGGTCCCCCC
>JAAXJP010000577.1:4127-5589 GCA_012269805.1 Rubrivirga sp. | reverse complement strand
GTCGAGCGGGACGGCGGCGTCGACCGCCAGTCGGGGGGGAGGTCGGCGTCGCTGAGTGTCTCGACGAGGTCGGCGGGGACCGCGAGGCGGAAGGCGACGCGGCCGAGGAGGGCGCGGTAGGACGGGAGGTGGACGGCGACCTCGAACAGGGCGAGCGCGAGGGTGTCGGCGGCGTAGACGACGGCCGTGCCGGGGCTGTTGAACCGGCCGCCCAGGAGGCGGCTGCCTTCGCCGTCGAAGGCGGAGGCCGCGTACCGCTCGGGGACGACGCGCCAGGCGACGGTCGGGCCGGTCACGCGAGGACGCCGTGGTCGATCCGGTGGAGGAGGGCCTCGACCTCGCGGGCGCCGGGCTCGGTGTGGGCGTAGGCGAGCGGCGTGGCGCCGCCGAGCGCCCACTGCGGGGTGTGGAACCACCGGCGGGCGTCGCTCTCGGCCGGGGGGCCGCCGCCGAACGTGTCCACGGCCCGCTCGAAGAGCCGGGCGAGGCGGTAGCGCCGGGCGGCCTCCGCCGGGGCCCGGCGGCCCGCCGGGCGCCGGCGGGCGAGCGGGCGCGGCGACGGGCCGGCGGCCCGGGCGAGCGCGGCGGGGGAGAGGCCGAGGCGGTCGGCGAGGCGGTCGGCGGCGGCGGGCGAGAACCCCCGCTCGACGCGGGCGATGGCGTCGGCGGGCGTGGCGGCGCGAAGGCCGAGGGACCAGCCGTAGGCGGTGGTGTTCATGAGGCCAGGTGGCAGATGGGGGCGGCCAAGTGGCAAGATACTGTGGGTGAGCCTGGCGGGTTGCGCGGGGCCCTGGCGGCCGCGATGTTTGGGGTGCGTCTGGGTCACGAGCCGGAGACCGGGATGCAGGTGGAGCTGTTTGGAGGGCGAGACGCGAGGGCGCTGCGTGAGAGGTGGAGTACCCGTTCGGCTATCGGGGCAGGCTCCAGCGATGGGCGGTCCCTGATCTGGAGCTACGGGGGCGGCGTGCAGTCGGCGGCGATCGCAGTGCTGGTGCTGCGGGGCGAGCTGCCGCGGCCGGAGCGGGCCGTGATGGCCGACACGTCGCGCGAGGCGTCGGCGACGGGGTCCGACAAGTAGTGGAACAGGATTGTCCGGTAGGCTGGGCCTGACTGGCGGCCCGGCTCGCTACCACCCGTCCTCCGGGGCGTCCGGGTCCCGGAGCGGCCGGAGCGCCCCGCGCGCGACCGCCCGCGGCAGCTCGAAGTGGTACCGCCCGAGCATCCCGACGTGCTCCGACCCGAGCGGCGAGAGCGGGGCGACGTCCTCGCCCCGTACGTCGTGACCCTCATTCCGAAGCTGGTCCAGGGCCGCCTACTGGTACCGCGTGTTCCAGAGCACGACGGCGTTCGTGACGAGCCCGAGCGCGGAGAGCTGGTCTTCCTCGCCCTCCCGATACCTCTTGCGGACCTCGCCGCGTCGTCCGTGGAAGATGGCTCGGGCGAGCGCGTGACAGTCCTCCTG